>JBILLI010000428.1:0-6496 GCA_044376155.1 Polyangiales bacterium | reverse complement strand
ATTTCGAATGCCCGCCAACCCTTCACCGAGGCATCACGGGCTGCTGCGGCGCCCCCGGGCCACGAGCGCGGCGCAGAGCGCGAGGGCGGCGAGGCTCACCGCCGCGCCGACGCCGAGTCCTCGCGGCGCGTAGGTGAACACCACCCGCGACGCGCCCGCGGGCACGCGCACCGCGCGCATCGCCCCGTTGGCCGGAACGATCTCCGCCGGCGCGCCCTCGACCGTCGCGACCCATCCCGGGAAGTGCGCGTCGGCGAGCACCGCCCAGCCGGGCGCGTCGCTGTCGCACCGGCCCTCGACCCTCGCCGCGGCGTATCGCGTGAGCGTGCACGCGCCGTTCGCCGCGCGCGCCTCGGCGCCCTCCACCACGACGTCGCGGCCCGGCGAGAAGCCCTCCGAGGCCACGAGCTGAACGGCCGCCGCGAGGTCGGGCGCGGTGCGGGCGCGCGCGGCGAGGTACAGCCGCGACGACGGCGCGGGGACCTCGACGAGCGTGAACCCGAAGGGGTAGCTCCGCGCCACGCGGGCATTCCCCCAGCGCGCGAGCGTCGTCGTGCGCACCATCGCGAAGCGCGCGGCGCCGACGGCCGCGCGGCGCGCCGGGTCGTTCACCAGCGCGTCGGCGAGGGCCCGCTCCCGCGCGGGGGTGAAGATGTCGACGGGGTCGAGCTGCCCGACGCCCGCGTTGGTGCCCGCGTTGGGGTAGAGGCTCTCGACGTCGAGCCACGGCTGCAGCTCGCGCGAGGTGATCACCGTGTCGAGGGGGCGGAGCACCCGCGGCGGCGCGACGCCCTGCGCCCCTTCGCGGATGATCTCCAGCACGGGCGAGCGGCGCTGGTAGAGCCCGCGCTCCTCGGTGTCGAGGAGGGGCACGGCGGCGACGGTGAGGTCCAGGGCGGCGAGGGCCGCGAGGGCGAGGCGGGTGTTGCGCGCGGACCATCCCCGGTGCGCGGCCACCGCGAGCATCCCCGCGCCGCACGCCGCGATGATCGCCGCCGTGCCGGCGCTCGTCGCGAGGTCCCTGCCCGCCGACGCCGCGGGCACGTGGTAGAGCCGCCCCACGAGCGCGCGCGCGAGGTCGGGCCCGGTGAACCACACCACCCCCGCGGCGAGCGCGAGCGCGCCCGCGCACACCGCCGCGACCCGCGACGCGCGCCGCGGGTTCGCCGCCACCGGCGCGAGGCCCCGGGCCGCGAGGGCCGCCACGCAGAACGTCGTGAGGAACAGGTACTTCTCGGGGTAGCGAAAGTACCGCGCCCCGGGCACCACGCGGAACACCACGGACCACAGCGGCCCGAAGCGCCCGAGGGCCACCACCGCCGCGAGCAGCGCCACGGCGAGCAGCACGCGGTCGAGGCGCTCGCGCCGGGCGAGCGCGGCGAAGGCCAGGGGCACGCCGAGCCCGCCGAGGTAGATCCCCGCGGCGAAGGGGTCGCGCAGCGCGGTGCCGCCCTCGTCGTAGAGCGCGTGCACGAACCACGCGCGGGAGTACGGCGCGCCGAAGGCGTGCGGCCACAGGAGCTCGAGGAGCCGCGCGGGGCGCGTCGAGAACTGCGCGGCCTCGGCGAGGGGAACGCCCCCCGCGCGACCGACCGACACCACGTCCATCGCGGGCAGGAGCACCACCGCGGCGAGGGCGAACGCGAGCGCGACGGCGCCGACGACACACGCCGCGCCGCGGGGGAGCCGGGCGCGGTCGAGGCCCGCGAGGCGCACGAGGGCGAGGCCCACGCCGAAGGCCAGGGCCATGGGGTCGCCGGCGATCACGGTGAGCGCCAGCGCGAGGCCCGCGAGGGCGGTGGCGCCCGCGGCGGCCCGGGACGTCGGCGCGACGACCGCGCGACGGAGCGCGGCGAGGCACCACGGGATCCACATCACCCCCCACGCGTACGCGCCGTTGGTCGCGAGCATCGAGACGACGTAGCCCGAGAGCGCGAGGGTGAGTCCGCCGAGGGCCGCGTCCACCGGGTCGACGTCTTCGGCCACGAGCCACGCGCGCATCCCAAGGGCGCCGACGGCGAGGTAGGCGATGGCGAAGAGGTCCATCCCCAGGGGCCAGGGGAGCAGCAGCAGGGCGTTGAGCGGGTCAAAGACCCCCGGCTGCACGAGCCCGAGGATGGGTCGGCCGAGGCCCAGGGAGGGGTTCCACAGCGGGAGCTCACCGGCCAGCAGGCGGTCGCGCACCGACTCCTTGAGGGGGTAGGTGAAGGCCTGCAGGTCGCGCAGAAAGAGGCTGCGCCCCAGGAGGATCGGCGCGGCGACGACCAGGAGCGGCAGGGCGAGGAGCAGCGCGGGCCGGGCCCGTTCGGGCGGGGACGTCATCCTCCCTCGATTGGACCACGGATCCGCCCGCGCGCGCACGCGGTGTGTGTCACCGACGGCGCAGCACGCGGTGCACCAGCCACCCCCACGCGCCGCCCTGCGCGAGGGCGATGAGGGTGAGCACGGGCATGAGGCTCGACGCCGTCACCCGCTGCAGCCCGAAGCCGCCGCGGAACTGCACCCACGTCCCCACGTGCCCCACACGGCTCCGCAGGGCGAGGCAGAGCACCAGCGCGGCGAGGGTGATCCCGAGGGCGACGGTCACGGGGCGTCGGGCGTCGTGCGCGCGCAGCCAGCGGGCGCCGAGCGCGAAGCCCGCGGGGGCTGCGGCCACGGCGAAGAGCGCGAGCAGCAGCGCGAGCGCCGAGGGGAGCCGCGCGCCGTCGAAGGCGTAGCTCACCATCCAGTCGGGGTACCGCAGCAGGAGGAACAGCGCCGTCGGAAAGACCACACACGCGGCGTGGATCACCAGCGCGCGAAAGCCTTCGGTCTCCACCGCGGCGCGGGTCGACGCGCGCAGCTCCGCCGCCGCGAGGGAGGCTGTGGCCATCCCCAGCGCGAGCTCCAGCACGAGCAGCGCGAGCGTCGGCATGGGTCTCGTCAGCCCGGGATGCCCAGCACGTCGCCGATGGCGTAGCGCCCCGGCGGGCGGCCCACGACCCAGCGCGCGGCCCGCAGCGCGCCCGCGGCGAACACCGCGCGGCTGGTGGCCCGGTGGGTGAGCTCCAGGCGCTCCCCGAGGCCCGCGAGGACCACGGTGTGATCGCCCACGATGTCACCCCCGCGCACCGCGTGGACGCCGATCTCCGACGGCACCCGCTTGGCGTTCGCGCCGTGCCGTCCGTGGCGCAGGTCGGTCTCGGCCGAGAGGGCGCGGGCCTGCAGGGCGACGTCGACGAGGCGCAGGGCGGTGCCCGAGGGCGCGTCCTTCTTCTCGCGGTGGTGGGCCTCGATGACCTCGATGTCGAAGCCGTCGCCGAGGAGCGCGAGCGCCTCGCGGAGCACGTGGGCGAGCACCTGCACCCCGAGGGACATGTTCGGCGCGGCCACCACGGGCACTCTGGTTGCGGCGGCGTCGAGGGCGGCGAGGCCCGCGGCGTCGAAGCCGGTGGTCCCGACGACGCACGCGACCCCTTGCGCTGCAGCGGCTTCGAGCACGGCGAGGGTGGCGCTGGGCGACGAGAAATCGATCACCACATGGGCCCCCGCGAGGGCGGTGGCGGCGTCGCCGCTGATGCGCACGCCCACGGGTCGGCCCACCAGCGCGCCCGCGTCGGCGCCGAGCTCGGGCGAGCCCGGACGGTCCAGCGCGCCCGCGAGGACCACGTCGTCGGCGCTGAGCACCTGCTCCAGCACGAGGCGTCCCATGCGGCCGCACGCGCCCGCGACGGCCACCCGCACGGCGGTCACAGCGTCACGCCGTACGCGCGGAGCGCGGCGAGGACCTTCTCCACGGTTGCCTCCGCGGGCCACGCGAGGGGCAGGCGCACCTCGGGGGCCATGAGCCCCATGGCGTGCAGCGCGGCCTTCACGGGCCCGGGGTTCGTCTCAAGGAACATCGACTCGTAGAGCGGGAGCAGGCGGCGGTGCCGCAGCAGGGCGTCGAGGTGGTAGCCCTGGTTCCACATCCGCGCGACCTCCTGCACGGCGCCGGGCACCACGTTGCTGGCGACGGAGATGACCCCCCGCGCGCCGACGGCCATCATGCCGATGGTGAGGGCGTCGTCGCCGCAGAGCACGGTCACGCGATCGCCGAGGGCGGCCACCACGGACTGCGCGCGGAGGATGTTCCCGGTGGCCTCCTTGAGGGCGATGACCCGGTGGCAGTGCTTCGCGATCTCCACCACGCTCTCGGTGGCGAGGTCCGCGGTCCCCCGGGTGGGGACGTTGTAGAGCACCAGCGGGAGCTCCGTGGCGTCGTGAATGGCCCGCACGTGGGCGATGAGCCCGGCCTGCGTGGGCTTGTTGTAGTAGGGCATCACCACCATCGCCGCGTCGGCCCCGGCGAAGCGCGCCGCGCGGGTGCGGGCGATGGTCTCTGCGGTGTTGTTGGTGCCGGTGCCCGCGATGACCGGCACGCGACCGTTGGCGGTGCGTACCACGGTCTCGATGATCTGCTTCGACTCCTCGGCGCTCAGCGTGGGCGACTCGCCCGTGGTGCCGCAGGGGACGACCCCGGCGATGCCGCCGGCGATCTGGAACTCGGTGAACGCGGCCAGGGCGTCGAGGTCCACGGCGCCGTTGCGAAAGGGCGTGGCGAGCGCGGTATAGGCTCCGTGCAGGTTCAGGGACATCGGTGCTCTCCGTGAGGGGGAAACGTTTGCTTGTCGCGCGCTTCACCCGCGCCGCGCCAGTTCGCGGCGG
The DNA here is from genome assembly GCA_044376155.1 of Polyangiales bacterium. GTDB lineage: Bacteria > Myxococcota_A > Polyangia > Polyangiales > JAWKRB01. The sequence goes on along the minus strand of JBILLI010000428.1, from coordinate 1,810 downwards.
AGCGCGCGCCAGAATGCCTCCCGGTGCGCGTCGAAGCGACGGCGTGCATAGTGCGGAGCGCCGCCTCCGTTCAAGAGAAAGGGCCAGTCTGACGCGCTCGCGGCGAGGAGTTCCTCGCGGGCCTCGGGCGCGCGGTTCACCCCGGCAGACTCCAGGGCCCGGGCCATGGCGTCGAGGTCCCGGGCCATGCCCCCGCCCTCCCCCTCCAACCACGCCGCGAGGTGACCGCCCCGCCCCCAGGTGCTCGACGCCACCCGCACCGTCTCCAGGTCGTGGCGGGAGAGCACGTCCGCGCGGTCCAGGGCCACGGCGGGGAGCCCCTGCGCGGCGCACGCCCGTAGCACTCCGTCGAGGAAGTGTGGCCCCTCGGCCCACCAGTGCCCGAAGAGCTCGGCGTCGAAGGGGCACACCGAAATCCCCTCGCCGTCGAGGGCGCGGAGGCGGTCCGTGACGAAGGCCCGGGCGTGTTCGTGGGCGGTGGTGACGGCGGCGTCGGGGTCGTAGGGGGACTTGGGTCCGCCGCGACGGTCGGTGACGGCGAAGACCCCGAGGCCCGTGCGCAGGGGGGCGCCGTCGGGGGCGGTGAAGTGCTCCCAGGGTCCGTGCCCGAGGTCGCTGGCGAAGTCCTGGTAGGGAGGGGCGCCGGGGTAGCCCACCTCGCGGCTCCACACCGCCGTCGCCGCGTGCGGATCACGCCCCGCGAAGACCACCCCCGACGCGTCGCGCACGGGCCAGGCGATCCCGCGCGAGGGACGCGGCGTGGCGTGCAGCACCCCGTGGGTCTCAAGCACCGAGACCGTGACCCCGTGGGCCGTGAGGGCCTCGGGCACCCCCGGCGCGACCGCGCACTCGGGCAGCCAGAGGCCCGCGGGGTTGTCACCGAACACGTTGCGGTGCAATGCGATCGCGCGATCGAGGGCGAGGTCGAGGAACCACCGACGGTCCGCCCAGAGGGGCAGCAGGGGGTGGGGCGCGGCGCTGGTCCAGAGGGAGAGGCGGCCGGTGCGGCGGTGCGCGTCGAAGGCCGCGGGGAGGTCGCCGTGAAGGCGGGACCACGTCGCCCAGGCCGCGTCGAGGCGGCGCGCGTGGTGGCGCAGCGCGGGGTGAAAGCGCGCGTCGAGACGTCCCTGTGCGGCGGTGAGGGTCGCGGTGAGCTTCGCGACGTGCTTCTCGAAGCGCGCGCGCAGGGCCGCGTCGCGGAGCATCGTGAGGAGCGTGGGGGAGAGCGAGAGCGCGAGGGAGCCCGGGACGCCGTCGCGCGCGAGCCCGTCGCAGACCGCGAGGAGCGGGAGGTAACACTCGGTGATCACTTCGAAGAGCCAGCGCTCTTCGAAGGCCTCGGTGTCGTCGTGGCGCACCCAGGGCAGGTGCGCGTGGAGCACGAGCGCGAGCGCGGGAGGGGGAGCCGTCACGCGCGGGGTTGTACCGCGGGCGCGATGTGGTTCGTGCGGAACGAGTCGGGGGGAGTCTCCCGCCGAGTCGGGGAACGCCCGGGGATCGTCCGAGCGACTACATTCTCCAGAGCCCGCCGAGGTCGAGCTCAACGGCGTCGAAGGGCTCAGCGCGCACCATCGCGTCGCCCTCCCAGGTGTCGACCTCGACCCAGCGTCCGTCCTCCAGGCGAAAGACTTCGAGCGTCTGGATCCGCGGGTCGACGATCCAGTAGTGCCCCACGCCCTCGCGGCGGTAGATGCGGCGCTTCTTCCCGCGGTCGTGCGCCTCGGTCTTGTCGGAGATCACCTCGCAGATCCAATCGGGCACGAGCGTGAGGTGGGCGGGGGCCTCGTCCGCGAGGAGGTCGACGGTCACG
>JBILLI010000038.1:0-21539 GCA_044376155.1 Polyangiales bacterium | reverse complement strand
ACGCCAACGCAGAGACCGTGCGGTAGGCGACGACGACCTCCACCCGGCAGCCGGCGTCGTGCAGCAGCTGCAGCGGCGCGTCGCGGGCCTCTTCGGCGCGTGGAATGAGCACGCGGGCCCCCGTCGCGTCGGAGCCGAGGAGCGCGAGCACGGCGTCTGCGAGCCCCTCGCCGATGGCCCGGGGCGAGACGGCGTCGGGCTCGATTCCCTTGCGCCGCAAGGACTCTGCGGTCGCGGGACCGAGCGCCACGACCCTCACGCCGGCGAGCGCGCGGGCGTCGAGCCGGGCCTCGACGAGGGCGGTGAAGAAGCGGTCGACCGCGTTGGCGCTGCTCACCGCAAGCACCGCGGGCGGGCGACGCGGGAGGTCTCGCACCGCCGCGCGGAGGGGCGCGTCATCGAGCGGCGGATCGATGCGAATCGCGGGGAACTCCAGCACGTCTGCGCCCCCCTCGCGGAGCGCGTGGGTGAGCCCCTCGGCCTGCTCCGGCGCGCGGGTCACGAGCACCCGTCGGCCCTGCAGCGGGCCCGCCGGCTGAACCCCGAGGCGCGCGCGCGCGTTGACGACGTCGCCCACGATGACCAGCGCGGGCGAGGGGAGCGCGGCGGCCTCGACGCGGTCGGCGAGGTCTTCGAGGGTGCCCGCGACCACGCGCTGCGAGGGGAGGGTGGCGTGGGAGACCACCGCGGCCGGCGTCGCGGGCGCGCGGCCGTGGCCGACCAGCGCGGCGCAGGTCTCGCGCAGCCGCCGCAGGCCCATGTAGATCACCAGGGTCTGCGCGCCGTGGGCGAGGGCCGACCAATCATGCGCGGTGCCCTCCCGGTCGGGACGCTCCGTGGCCGTGAGCAGCGCGACGCTGGCGGCGAGGTCGCGGTGGGTCAGCGGGATGCGCGCCGCGGCGCTTGCGCCCAGCGCGGCGGTGACGCCCGGCACGACCTCGCACGTCACGCCGTGCGCGGTGAGAAACTCGAGCTCTTCGGCGGCGCGGCCGAAGACCATGGGGTCGCCGCCCTTCACCCGCGCCACCCGGCGCCCCTGCCGCGCGCGCAGGAGCATCAGGTGCACGATCTCTTCTTGCGCCGCGGAGCACTCCCCGCCGCGCTTTCCGACCACCAGCACCTCCGCGTCGGGGCGGGCGTGGGCGACCACGGTGGGGTGGACCAGCGCGTCGCACAGCACCGTGTCGGCCTCGCGGATTCGCTGCGCGCCGCGGAGGGTGAGGAGCCCGGGGTCTCCCGGGCCGGCGCCGATGAGGGAGACCAGCGGTGTCACGGGGCGCGGGACTCTAGCACTGCTCCGTGTCGCCCGCGCGGACGTTGACAGCGCCGAGAGTCCTCGCGTATCCGCCGCCAGTGCGGTCTCGATGCGTCGGCGCCATCGTCTCGCTGTGGGTGCTCGCGGGGTGCGAGTCGCCGCCGCCTGGGCCCACGCGGCCGGTCGCGGTAGATGCGGGTCCCTCCCTGCGCGGCCCCGCGGTGGTGCTGCACCCGCAGGGTCGCCCGGCGGTGCCGCTGCGGGTCGAGGTGGCGCGCACCGAGGCCGTGCGCAACCGGGGGCTGATGTTCCGTCGTGAGCTCGACGAGGGCGACGGGATGATCTTTGTGTTCGCGCGCCCCGGGCACTACGCGTTCTGGATGCGCAACACCTTGATCCCGCTGGACATGGTGTTCATTGGCGCCGACCGTCGGGTGGTGGGGGTGGTGCACCGGGCGACCCCCGAGACCGACGACCCCCGGGATGTGCCGGGCGAGTGGCTCTACGTGCTGGAGGTCGCCGGGGGCCTGGCCTCGCGGTGGGGCGTGCGGGCCGGCGACGCGGTGCAAATGGTGGGCGTGCAGCCCGCGTTCGAGTGAGTCCCTGGTGATGTCAACAACTGGAGCAATGGCCACGATGCGAACCCGCACCCTCTTCGTGCTCGCCGCCCTCGCGGCGTGCAACCTCACGTCCCCCGCCGAGCCGACCTTCGCGCAGAACACCCCGTCGGTCGCGCGGACCCCTACGCCGACCCCGACGCCTGCGCCGACCCCCGCGCCTCCGCCGCCCGAGGCACCGACCCCGCGCGCGGCGCCCACGCTGCGCGACGTTCGCCTCACGCCTCGCTTCGACAGTCCCACGTCGCCCGATCCCTTGCGCGGGAGCTTCACCCTGGCGCAGGCGACGCAGGGGATGCCCGCGGGCAGCGGCCTCGTGGCCGAGATCGACACGACCATGGGCGCGTTCACGTGCAACCTGCTCGCCGACCGCGCGCCGCTCACGGTGGCGAACTTCATCGGTCTCGCCCGCGGCAACCGTGACTTCTGGGACCCCATGGAGGGCCGCTGGGTCAAGCGTCCGTACTACGACGGCACGGTGTTTCACCGTGTGATCCCAGATTTCATGATCCAGGGTGGAGACATCCTGCGGTCGGGCCGCGGCGGGCCGGGCTATGAGTTCGCCGACGAGAACGTGCAGGGGCACAACCGCGCGGGCCTGCTGTGCATGGCGAACCGTGGGCCGAACACCAACGGCGGGCAGTTCTTCATCACCGAGGCCGATCGGAGCCACCTCGACGGGAGCTACTCGATCTTCGGCGAGTGCACCCCCACGGACCTCGTGGGCCGCATCGCGCGCGTGCCGCGCAACGAGACCGACATGCCCTACGAGCCCGTGACCATCCGACGCGTCACGATTCGTCGCCGCTGACGCAACCGCGGGGCCCCGCGCGCCCGATGTGCGCGGGTGACCTCACGAACCCATCACGCCCCGGTCGGTCTCCTCCTCGTCGCGCTGCTCGTGGGCGTCTGGCGGCCGTTGCCTCCCGCGGCACCTCACCGCGCTTCGCCCGTCGCGCCGCGTCGACACGGCGACATCGTGGAGCTCAACCACGCCTCCGAGGTGGCGCTGCAGGACCTCCCGGGGGTGGGGCCGGCCCTGGCGCGGCGGATCGTCGCGGCGCGTCCCTTCAACTCGGTGGACGACCTTCGCCGGGTGCGAGGGATCGGGCCGCGAACGCTGCTGCGGCTCCGTCCGCGGGTCACGGTTCGGCGATGAAGCGCAGGCCGAAGGTGACCGAGACGTGGTCGGCGGTGAGGTCCTGGCCCACGAAGGGGAAGGCGTAGGCCGCCTGGAGGTCGAGCGCGAGACCCCGTCGCAGGAGGTAGTACAGCCCCCCGCGGACCTCGGCCGACGGCGTGAGCACGAGGTTGTCGTTGCCTGCGACGGCGTCGAAGCGCGCGCCGAGGCCGAGGTACGGGACCGCCCTCACGGCGTCGAGGGCGTACACCGCGCCGACGCTGGCAAAGCCTCCGTGTCGCAGCCCGTAGCTCGGCGCGCCGAGGGAGTACCCGAGGTCGGCGTAGAGCGAGAAGGCGTCGGAGAGCCCGTACCACCCCTCGATCTCGACGGCGCCGCTCGGGGCGGCGAGGGAACCGCCGGAGGTCGCGAAGCCAACGCGGGTCGCGAGCTGCAGCTGGCCCGATTCGGCGAGCGCCGCGGGCGTCGCGAGGAGGAGGCTCAGCGCAGAGAACAGGGCTCGGATCGGGCGCACGGCTGGCAATGTAGCGCGTACCCGGGGCGCGCACGCCGTTGACGCACCTCGCCCCGCGTGTAGAGTGCCGCGCCCTCAAGGCACGAAGAGAAGGGAGCGGCACCGGGTGAGCAGCGAGAACGAGCGCGATTTGCAGGCAGACGACGGCGAGGGTGAGGGCGAGGAGGGCGCACCGGTTGCGGCTTCGGAACCTGCGGCCCTGGATCGTTCGGCGCCGCGCAACCGCGCCGAGCGTCGGGCGGTCGCCAAGGCGGCGCGACGCGGACAGCAGCCGGTGCTCGCGGATGCCGCCGCGGCGGCTGACGACGCGCCGACGCTCGACCCCGACGCGAACCTCGTGGCCCCGACGACGTCCATGGGGGGCAACCCCGTGGCGATCCCCGACATGGGGGTGGGTCAGAAGCGCCCGAAGGTACCCCCGCGCACGATGAGCAAGGGCACGGGCGACGTCGAGGGCGTGCCCGACTGGGTGCGACGCGCGGGCGAGGGGTTCAGCGCCCGCCGCAACACCGTGGTGACCGGCGTGTTGTTGTTCTGCGCGGTGGTCGGGGGCGTGTGGGCCGTTCAGGCGATGCGCACCCGCAAGGCGGCCGAGGCGGGAGAGGCGCTGACGCAGGCCCTCGATGCGTTCTCGGCGACGGCCCAGCGCACCGATGGCGCCGAGGCGCCGCGATTCGGTCCGACCTTCGGCACCGACGACGAGCGTCTGCGTGAGGCTGCAACTCGGTTTCGCCGGGCGGGTGAGCGCTTCCCCGACGCGCGGGTGGCGCCCATGGCGCAGCTCGGGCAGGCCACGACGTTGTACCTCCAGGGCCGATACGCCGAGGCCCGGCCCATCTACCAGGGTCTTCTCGGCAAGGACCTCGCAGGTCTCGAAGCCCAGGCGCTCGAGGGTCTCGGGTTCACGCTCGAGTCGCTGAACGACCTCGACGGCGCGCTGCAGCGCTTTCGGGAGCTTCAGGCGCTGCAAGACGGCGCGTACCGCGACCAGGCGCAGTTCTACCAGGCGCGGGTGTTCGTGCGACGCAACGAGCCCGATCGCGCGAAGGAGCTCCTTCGGCAGATCGTGGAGCGCATCGGCACCGCCGCGGCGGCAGACCCGAGCGCCGTTGCCTCGCTGAGCCTACGGGACCAGGCATTCGCGCTGCTGCGCGAGGTCGCGCCGACGGATCCGCTGATTCTCCAGCGTGACCGTGAGCGCGCCGTGGGTCGCCCGGAGGGTGACAACCACGAGGGCGAGGGCGGCGGCACGGGCGGGATCCCGCCGGAACTCCTGCGTCAGTTGCAGGAGCGCATGCGTCGCACGAAGCAGGGCGGTTGAGGCTCGCGTGAGGCGCTGGACGCTTGGGGCTGCGCTGGCGCTTGCGGCCGTCGGCGCGTCGGGCTGTCGAGGTCTGGCGCTTGGCTCGCGGGACCGCTGGGACTGGAACGCACTCGCGCCGACCCACGTCCCCGCACGCCCGGAGCTACGCTGGCGCGCGCGCCTCGCGGAGCTGACCGACCTTGAGGTCCGCTCACGCGCTCGCGCGACGCCGGTGGTGGACGTCGAGCGAGGGGTGGTCTACGCCGGTGGACTCGACCGGGGCCTGCACGCGCTGCGCATCTCAGACGGCACGGAGCTCTGGCGCTTCGAAATGCTCGGCGACTGCGAGGGCAACGCGGTGCTGTCGGAGGGCGTGCTCTACCTGGGCTCCAACGACGGGGCGATGTACGCGATCGACGCCGAGACGGGCGCGATGCGCTGGCGCTTCGCCACGGTCGCCGAAGTGACCCGCCGGCCCGTGGTGACGGCAGATTCCGTCTACTTCGCAAACGCGGACGATACCGTCTTCGCGTTGAACCGCAGCGGAGGCACTCAACGCTGGCGGTATCGCCGGGAGCCCCCGGGCGGAATCACCGCCAGCGGGTACGCGGGCATCGTGCTTTCCGACGAGCGGATCGTCACGGGCTTCTCGGACGGTCACGTGATGGCGTTGTCTATCGGCGACGGGTCGGTGGTCTGGGATCGGGACACGAACTCGGACTCCGAGTCCGCGGAGGGGGCCTCCGAGGCCCACCGGCTCATCGATGTCGACACCACCCCGGTGATGGTCGGCGGCAACCTCTTCGCGGCCTCGCACGTCGCGGGTCTTTACGCGATGGATCCCTCGGGCGGTGGGACCCGATGGCGCAACGACACGCTGACCGACATCTCCGCGCTGGCGACCGACGGGCGGGACCTCTTCGCCGCATCGTCCAGCCGAGGGGTGATGCGCATCGACCCCTCCGACGGGACGGTTCGATGGGCGCGTGACCTCGAGGCGCGTGGCTTCTCGGAGCTGCTGGAGCGCGGCGGGGTGCTCTACGTGCCGACCTCTGACCGTGCGCTCTGGCTGCTGCGAACGCGCGACGGCGAGCCGGTCATGGGCTTCGGGGATGAGGGCGTCTCTGCCTTGCCCGCCCTGGTGGGCAACTGGATGTTCGTGAACTCGAACCGCAGCGTGCTCACGGCCTGGCAGTTCCCGAACTCCTGACCGGCACGGCGCACCGACTCCCGGGCTGAACCGGGAACCACTCCGGACGCCCTTGAACCGGGGCCGTCGCCGGGAGGTTGCGTCCGGTCCCACGGGAGGGGGACGGTGGCGCCGGTGCGCGCACCGCGGGGCTGGGGGGTGGGGGCCGAGAGAGACCTCCGTCTCGCCGTGCCCGGGCCTCGAGCCCGATGCGCATCCGTGCGGGCGTGTGGCAGTGCGCGGTCTGAGGCCACGTCTCGGGCCCGCAGGTTCGTGGGGGCGAGCGACGCAGCGCGGGGCGCGGCCGCGTTGCCGTCGACGACATCGGGGAGTCGCGCAGAACCCCTGGATTCCTCGAGGGGAGCGCCCTCCTCCCCAGGTAGTTCACTTCGCATAAGATAGATTCTGTCTACTCAGAAGGCACCCCCGGGGCGGAGGGCTCCCAGGGGGTACCCCCTTGGCGCGTTTTGGTCCCGGTTGCCGGTCAGCCCCCGGGCCGCCGGGGCGCCGTCCGTAGCCACCGATGGAACCGCCGTCGCCGTCGAACGGCCGAACAACAAGGAATGACGCGAACGCGAGCGCAGCGCGGGACCCGCCGCCGCTCGACTTCTCACCGAGGGCTTCACCGGCGTCGACCGCGATGGCCGCCAGGCAGCGCCCAGGTGCCAACCCCACCACCGTGCACCACCTCGCCACGCTGAACCTGGGGCGGCCGCGAGCCCCTGCCGGGGCTGACGACGTAAAGCCCAATGAATTCAGGCAAACACTCGAGTAACCGACCCGCGGGTTGGTCCGGGGTAGCGCCGCAGACTCATGGGTCGGGGCGTCCCTGCTTCAGACCGACCCGTTGGTATGCCTCGGCGAAGTTGACGGAAGAAAGACTTCTGTCAACTCTGGCGGATGTGGGTGCGCGGGTGCCCCCTGGTCGCTCGGGGCTCCGTTCGTCGCGCGCCCCCGTTCAAGGCCACGAGCCCTTCGCTCCGCCCCACCGCCGTGAGGCGTTCGGGGGCAGGCGTTCGGGGGCAGGCGTTCGGGACGCCTCCTCCGTTGGCGGGCAGCCAGAGAGTCAGGCCGTGGGTGTTGGGTCCGCGGGGCCCCTGCCCCGGCGTCGTGAGGCGGTGGCGAGTTGGCCACACGCCGCGTCGATGTCTTTGCCGCCGCTGTACCGTCGGACCACCGGGACCCCGAGCTGCGCGAGGCGGTCGTGGAAGTGCGACCGCTCTTCCTCGGTGGGGACCCGAAAGCCGATTCCCTCCACGGGGTTCCAGTCAATCAGCGACAGACGGGCGGGCATGATCCCGAGGAGTTCGCGCAGCGCCTCGGCCTCTTCGTCGGTGGTGTTGACGCCCCCCAGGAGCACGTAGGCCAACATGACGAGGTAGCCCTTCTGCGCGCGATACCGCCCCGCGGCTTCGATGACCTCCCGGATGGGGTACTTCCCCTCCATGGGGATCAGGCTGCGTCGAAGGGCCGCCTGCGCCGAGGTGACAGAAATCGCCAGGCGCGCCCGACTGGGGTGCGCCGCGAGTCGGTCGATGCCCGGGACGATCCCCACCGTACAGACCGTCACGTTGCGCCCGTCGACGGCGAGGCCGCAGGGGTCGGAGATCATCTCGAGCGCGGGCAGCACCGCGTCGAGGTTGTGCATCGGCTCGCCCATCCCCTGAAACACCACCCCGTGCACCCGCCCCTCGCCCGTTCGGCGGAGTTCCTGGGCGACGGTCTGCACCTGCGCGACGATCTCCCATGCGTGGAGGTTCCGGCTGAGGCCCATCCTCCCGGTCGCGCAGAACGCACAGCCCATGGCGCAGCCCACCTGCGAGCTCACACACACCGAGAAGCGCCCGGGGCGCTCCAGAGGGATGCGTACGGTCTCGAACTCCGCGCCGTCTTCGCTGCGGAGCAGGAACTTCACGAAGGGATCCTCTTGCGAGCCCGCCCTCGACACGACCTCCAGACGCCCCACGGGCGCCACGGCCTCGACCTTCGCGCGGAGGGATTTCTTCACCCCGTCGACCTCGGCAATGGCTCCGCCGCGCTGGACGCAGTGGGCGATGATCCGTCGCGCGTCGGGGAGGGTGAGGCCCTCGTCGGCGAGGAGTTCGGCGAGGCGGGCGGGGGTAAGGCCCTGAAGGCGGAGCTGCGCGTCGGGTGCGCTCATGGCGACGCCTCCGATAGCACGGTCGCGACCTCGTCTGACTTCGCGCGAAGGTCCCTGGCGGGTTATATCCAGGGACCCTCATGGATCCTCAGCTCGATGCCCTTCGCGCGGTGTTCTCGGCCATGCCCTCGGTGCTCGTGTGCTTCTCGGGCGGCGTCGACTCAGCGTTCGTGCTGAAGGTCGCCCACGACGTGCTCGGCGACCGTGCCCTTGGCGTGACCGCGGTGTCTCCGTCGCTCCCGCGCGTGGAGCGCGAAGACAGCATGCGCCTCGCGCGCGAGATCGGCGTGCCTCACGCGGTGGTCGAGTCGCGGGAGATGGACGACCCGAACTACGCCGCAAACCCCACAAATCGCTGCTATTTCTGCAAGTCCGAGCTCTACCGCATCGCCCGCGCCGAGGCCGCCGCGCGGGGCTTCGCCGTGGTGGTCAACGGCACCAACCGGGACGACCTGGGGGACTACCGCCCCGGGCTGCAGGCGGCGTCTGAGGCCGACGTGCGCGCGCCGTTGGTCGAGGCAGGGTTCACCAAGGCCGACGTACGGCGGTGCGCGAAGCTCGTGGGGCTGCGCGTGTGGGACAAGCCCGCGGCGGCGTGCCTGTCCTCGCGGATCCCGTACGGGACCGCGGTGACGCCGGCCCGGCTGCGGCAGATCGACGACGCCGAGACCGCCGTGCGAGACCTCGGCCTGCGGCAGATTCGCGTGCGCTTTCACGGCGAGCTCGCCCGCGTCGAGGTCGCCCAGGACGAAATGGATCGGGCCTTCGCGCTTCGCCGTGAGATCGCCGCCGCCTGCCGCGCCGCGGGCTTCGCCTTCGTCACCCTCGACCTCGAGGGCTACCGCACCGGCTCGCTCAACGAGGTGGTGAAGCTCAAGGTGCTCAACGCGTGAGGCTTCGCCTCGGGCTCGGGTCGGTGCTCCTCGCGGGGGCGGTCGCCCAGGCTGATCCAGCGCCGGTGCCGACGTTCTCGCCGCCGCTCGCCGAGGCCACCCTCGCCTCGCCGAAGAAGTCCGCGGGGGCGGATCAGCCCCTGCGTCTGCGCATCCCGCTCGGGACGGTGGTGAGCGTGCACCTCAACGAGGCCGTGACCCTCGATGCCATCCCCGGTCCCCACGAAGAACGGTTGTTGCGTCGGCTGTTGCGCGACCGCACCAACTGGGAAGAGCACACGATCGATCCGCGTCCGCTGGCGGTGCTCCGCGCGGCGATGACCTCGTTCGGCGCGCGGCGCGTGGAGGTCGTGTCGGGCTACCGCTCCGACAAGCTCAACGAGATGCTGCGCAAGAAGGGACGACACGTCGCCCGGCAGAGCCAGCACGTGCTCGGGTGCGCCGTGGACTTTCGCCTGGTGGGCGTCGAGACCCGCGACCTGCTGCGCTTCGTGCGCGCGAACCACCGCGGCGGCGTGGGGTTCTATCCCTCGTCAGGCTTCGTGCACGTCGACAGCGGTCGGCGGCGGCAGTGGCGCGGAGAGTGACGTCACCGCGTCAGCGGCGGCGGATGAAGGCGTCGTAGGCCTGCGCGACACGACGGGTGAGGTCTCCCGGCGCGGCGGGGACCTCGTGCTCGTCGACCCGGTGCACGGGGGTGACCTCGCGCACGCTGGAGGTCAGGAACACCTCGTCGGCCGTCCAGAGGTCGGCCATGGTGAGTGCCCGACGGGTGACGCGAATCCCCGCGGCGCGAGCGCTCTCGATCACGAACTGCGCGGTGACGCCCCGCAACGCGACCTCTTCGGGCGTGGTGAGCAGCGCGTCGCCGCTCACGACGAATACGTTCGCCGTCGCCGCCTCGATGACCTGCCCGGCGGCGTCGAGGAGGATGGCGTCGTCGGCGCCCGACCGCGCGGCCTCGCGCAGCGCCCAGATGCTGGTGAGGTACTCCAGGGTCTTGCGGCCCGTCGACGGTGTCGAACGGGACGCCCCGCGCAGGGTGATCACCGACACCGCGCGTCGGTCGAGGTCGGGCTGCGACGGGAGGGGATAGATCATCACCACCCGCGTCGGGGGTGACGTGAGCTCGGGGGTGACCCGAGGAGGCACCGAGAGTCCGCGGGTCACGGTGAGGCGCACGACGCACTCGGGCCAAGGGCTCGCGGCGAGGAGTTCGCGCACCTCGGCGATCCAGCGGGCGTTGGGGGCGCCCATGGAGATGCCCAGGGACGCCGCGCCGCGGCTCATGCGCGCGAGGTGGTCCTCCAGCGCATGGGGCTGGTTGCCGTAGGTGCGGAGGACCTCAAACACCCCGTCGGCGTAGAGGAATCCGCGGTCGAAGAGAGAGATCGCGGGCGCCGCCGGGTCGACCGGGGCGCCGTTGAGCAGGGCGAGGGCGAGCGCCGTCACGCGCGGACTCAGGACTTGAGCTGCGCGAGGAGCTCAGTGGCGCGGGCGTGACCGCGGTCGGCCTCCAGCGCGCGCTCCAGCATGCTGATGGCCTTGGGCTTGTCGGCCTGCTTCGCGAGGGTCTCGCCGAGGTGGAAGTACACGTCGGCCTTGGTGATCCCCGCGGAGCCGTCGAGGCGCTGGAGGAGCAGCGCGCGGAAGGTCTTCTGCGCGCGCTCGAGGTCTCCCGTGCGGAGGCAGATGAGCCCGAGGTCGCGAAGGATCGGCACGCTCGTGAGGTCGACCTTGAAGGCCGCGTCGTAGGTCGCGAGGGCCTGGACGTCATCGCCCGAGGCCTCGAGCGCGCGGCCCAGGCGGTGCTGCCAGGTCGCGAGCTCCTTGGTCCGACGGGTGCCGAACGACGCGATGATCGCGTTGAGGATCGGGATCGCGTCGGCGCTGCGCTCGGTCGCCTCGTAGCGCGCGAGCAGGAGCTGCGCGACCTCGCGGTCCTCGGGCGCGAGGCGGTGGGCGTCTTCGAGGAACGCCGTGGCGTGCGCGGGCTCGTTGAGCTTGTCGAGGCTCAGCGCGGCCAGCGCGCGCAGGGTGGTCACCCGGGCGCGCACGTCGGTCTGCAGCGCGAGCTCGCGCTCGAGCGCGAACGCGAGCAGGCTGTGGTCGCCTACGCGCTCGGCGAGGCGCTTGAGCCACTCGATGGTCTCCGCGTGGGTGGGGTCGAGGTCGAGGCCGCGGCGGGCCGAGGTCGCGGCGGCGTTGGCGTCGTGGAGCTGCTGGTCCTCGAGGCGCGCGAGGCGAAGCGCGAGGGTAGCCCCCTCGGCGCCCGCGGGCGCGAGGGAGAGGGCGCGACGCAGCGCATCGGCCGCGCGCTCCCATTGCCCCTCGGACTCGGCGATGCGCGCCACGGCCTGGAGCGCGCCGACGTGGTTGGGGTCGCGCTCCAGCACGCGGTCGTAGAGGTCAACCGCACGGGACGGGTCACGGAGCTCGCGCTCGTTGAGTTCACCGATGCGCACCAGCGCGGCGAGCTCGCCCGCGGTGTCATTGCTCGCGGCGAGGTCCTCGGCGCGGCGCTCGAGCAGCTCCGAGAGGTCGGCCCAGCGGGCCTCGAGGGTGAAGATGCGCTCCAGCTCGCGCCCGGCGGCGGCGTGCGTGGGCGTCTCGTCGAGCACCTGGCGGAGGTACTCCGACGCGTCGGTGAGGTTGTGAAAGCGCGTCTCGGCGAGGTTCGCAAGGCGCATCCGGGTCTCCGACCGCTCCTCGGCGCTGACCGCCACGTCGAGCCGTCCGCGGAGCACATCTTCGAGGTCGCGCCAGCGCTCGGCGCGCTCGAAGAGCCCCTCCAGCGCCGCGCGGGCGCCGAGGTCCGCGGGGTCGAAGTCGAGGATCTCGCGGTAGGCGTCCACCGCGCGGTCGGGGTCCTGCGCGGCACCGGCGTAGATCTCGGCGACCTCACGACGCAGCGCGAGCGCCTGCGTGGGGTCGTCGGTGAGGCGAGCGCGGCGCGCGAGGGCGTCGGCAACCTCGGCGTGCCGCCCCTGAAGCCGACGCAGACGCGCGAGCGCGTCGAGCGCCTCGAGGTCGCCCTCGTCGCCCTCCAGGATCTTCACCACGATGTCCGCGGACTGATTCGTGTCGCGGAGCTTCTCCTCGGCCACCTTCGCGGCCTCGCGGAGGAGCTCGGTGCGCGCCGTGACGTCGAACTCGATCTCCGCGCGGCGCCGCAGCGTCGCGACGAGGTCGGCCTCGCGGCCCTCCACCCGCCGCAGGGCTTCGAGGAGGCGCAGGGCCTCGGCGTTCTCGGGCTCCAGCGCCAGGACCGCGAGGAGGCGCTCCTCGGCGCGGGCGGCGTCGTCGAGGTGGTCGCGGTACCAGCGCGCGGCGCGGAGGTTCAGCGACGACTGCTCCAGGGCGCCGAGCTCGGGGTGCGCCGCGAGGGCGCTCTCGGCGACCCCCGCGAGGCGGCTCCACCCGCTCGCCGCGGGCGCGAGGCGCTCGATTTCGATGAGCAGCGCCTCATCACCGGGGTCGGCGCGGAAGGCGTCGATCCAGGCGTCGAGGGCGCCGGAGATGTCACCGAGGCGCTCCTCGCGCAGGCGGGCGAGGTCACCCAGCAGGCGCACGCGCTCCGAGGGCGTCTCGGCGGCGGCGATGCGCATCGTCAAGACCCAGCCCAGGCGCGCGTGGTCCTCGGTGCGCTGGAACGCGCCCTCCAGGGCGTCGAGGGCATCGGCGCGGGCGGAGTCGACCGCGAGGAGGCGCTCGGCCCCGGCCAGCGCGTCGGCGTTGGAAGGGGCGCGGTCGAGCACGCTGCGGTAGGCGTTGAGCGCGCCCAGCGCGTCGTCGAAGCGCTTCTCTCGCAGGGCGCCCACGCGAACCTCGAGGGCGTCGAGGTCGTCGCCCGCGGCCGCGGCCACGCGGCGGTCGAGCACGTCGAGGAGGTCGCGCCAACGCTCCATGCGGGTGTAGATCGCGTCGAGCGGGCGCAGGATCACGTCGTCGTCACCGGACTGGTCCAGCGCGCGGCGGTAGCTGACCGTGGCGCGGGCGTCGTCGGCGAGGCGCTCGGCGGAGAGCTCCGCGGCGCGCACGGAGAGCTCGCGCACCACCGCGGTGTCGGTGCTGTCTTCGGCCTCGCGCTCGAGCGCGTCGACGACCTCGGGCCAGCGGTTGAGCGAGGCCGCGAGGCGCTCCAGGTCCTGCGCGGTCTCGCGGTCCGAGGGGTCTTCGTGCAGCGCGCGGCGCAGGGTGTTGAAGGCCCGCCCCCCGTCGGCGCGGCCGTCTTCGTGCACCGTCGCGAGTCCGCGCAGCTCCTGCAGGCGCTGCGGGGGATCGCTGAGGCCGTCGATCTTCAGCTCCAGCACCTCGACGAGGTCGTCCCAGCGAGAGGCGCCGCGGAAGATCGGCTCGAGGATCTCCACCGCCGTGGGGCGCTGGGCCTCAGCGCGGGCGAGGGCCTTCACCGCGGTGATGGCAGCCTCGTTGCGGCTGTCGGCGTCGAGCACGTCGCGGTACGCGTCGAGGGACTGGTCGGGCTCCGACAACTTCTGCGCGAGGAGGTCGCCCACGCGGAGCTGCAGCGCCACGCGGGCGCGGGGGTCTTCGGCCACGGAGACCTGCAGGCGGAGGTTCTCCAGCAGGTCGTCCCAGGCCTCCTGACGGGTGTAGAGACGCTCCAGCGAGGCCACCGCGTCGGGGTCGGTGGGGGCGTCGTCGAGGGCGCGGCGATACGCATCGACCGCCTTCTCGACCGAGCCCAGTTCGGTCTCCCAGAGGCGCCCGAGGCGCAGCGCGGTCTGTCGACGGATCTCGGGGTCGCTCTCGATGTCGAGTCGCTGTGCCAGCACGTCGCTCAGCGCCTGGGTGGCGCCGGTCTGGGTGTAGAGCCCGTCGAGGGCGTCGAGGGCGATGGCGTCGGTGGGGTCGGTCTCGAGGGCGCGGCGGAACGCGTCGATGGCGCCCTCGGTGTTCGACAGCATGTCCCGCTGCGAGTCGCCGATGGTGTGCAGCAGGAACTTCTTGTGCTCGTCGTCGAGGGTGCGCACGGCCTTGCGCTCGAGCACGTCGATGTGGCCCTGCCAGTCGGAGAGCAGCACGTGCAGGCCCTCCAAGAGGTCGAGCACGTCGATCTGGCTGTCGTCGAGCGCGAAGAGGCGGTTGTACGCGTCGATGGCCGCGCGGGGGTCGTCGCGGCGCTGATCGTGGGTCTGCGCGATCGCGCGCAGAAGGTCGCCGCGGAGCGTGACGTCGTCGGTCGCCGCGGCGGCGGACTCGTAGGCGCGCACGAGGTCGTCCCAGAGGTTGTGCTCGGCGGCGAGGCGCTCGAGGGCCTCGCGGGCCTCGCCGTCGCCGGCGTCTTCGGTGAAGGCCTGCGAGAACGACGCGAAGGCGCCCTTCACGTCCCGCGCGCGCGTCTCCTTGAGCGAGCCGACCTCGCGCAGGAGCTGCGTGCGCTCGGGCGGATCGGTCGACGCCGCGATGCGGATGTTCAACGCGACGATGAGGCGGTTCCAGTCGTCGAGGTCGCGGTAGATGGGCTCGAGAATCTCCACCACCGTGAGGCGGATGGCCGGGTGCGCGTCGGCGATGCCCTCCAGCGCGCGGATCGCCTCTTCATGGTCGCGGCGCTCTTCGACGATGTCGCGCAGGGCGCTGACCGCCCCCTCGGGGTCGCTGAGTCGGTCGACCCGGAGGCGGCCGAGGCGGAAGCGGAGCGCGCTGCGCTCGTTGGAGTCCACGGCGTCGAGCACGCGGCGCTCGAGCAGCTCGCCGAGGTCGCGCCAGCACTCGGTGCGGACCAGGAGGTCGTCGAGGCGGCGGACGGCCTCGGCGTCGGAGGGGTCGGTTTCGAGGATGGCCCGGTAGTCCTCGATGGCGCGCGGGAGGTCGTTGAGCGCGCGCTCGTCGATCTCGGCGATGAGGAACTGGTAGCGCTTGCGCTCGTCGGGGTCGCCCGCGCGCTCGGCGGCATCGCGGTACAGGGCGAGCAGCTCGTGGTGCGCGGACTCGCGCTTGAGCAGCGCCTCAAGGGCGCCGAACACCTCGGCGCGGGTCGGGTCGAAGGAGAGCGCGCGGTGGAAATACCGGCGCGCCGCGGCGGTGTCGCGCACGCGCTCGTCGAGGACCTGCGCGGTGATGAACGCGAGGTCGGCGGTGACGTCGTCGTCTACGGTGATCGCGTCGAGGGACTCGCGGTAGATCTCCGCGAGGCGGTCCCAGCGACCGAGCTGCCGCGCGAGGCGCGAGAGCACGTCCCAGGTCCCGCGGTCGGAGAGCTCCTCGCGGAACATTCGCGCGTAGGTCTCCAGCGCCTTCGCGAGGTCGCCGAGGTTCTCCTCGTAGATCGTCCCGAGGCGCGCGAGGAGCTCCTTACGCGCGCTGACGTCGCCCTCCGCGGCGATGCGGGCCTCGATGGCGGCGATGAGCTTGGGCCACTCGACCCGAGCGAGGTAGATCGGCTCGAGGGTCTCGGCGACGCTGGCCGCGAAGCCCGGGCGCTCGCCGAGGCGCTCCAGCGCGGCGATGGTCTCGTCGTGGTCGGTGCGGCGCGAGAGCGCCTCGCGGAAGTGCTCCAGCGCGCGCTCGGGCGACTGCAGGCGGTCCATCGACACGATGCCGAGGCGGTAGTGCAGGTCGGCCTCGTCGCTCTCGGGCAGCCCGAGCTGGGTCTCCAGCAGCGAGGAGAGGTCCTCCCAGCGGCCGGCCTCGGCGTAGAGCCGCTCCAGCGCGCGGGCCGCGGTGAGGTCGAAGGACATCGACAGGATGGCCTCGTGGGCCTCCATCGCCGACGCCGCGTCGCCCGTTCGCGTCTCGCAGATGGCAGCCTGCCGGCGGAGCAGGTCGCGCCGAGCCGCATCGTCGGTCGCGAGGTCGGTCTTCGCGCGGAGCACGGTGAGCAGCTCCGGCCAGGCCGCGCGCTCCTCGTGGAGCGAGGCCAACGCGTCGAGGGCCGGGAGGTAATCCGGCTGCGCCGCGAGGGCCTTCTGGTACCAGGTGTTCGCGAGGTCGAGGTCGCGGAGGTTCTTGCGCGCGAGGTCCGCGATGGTCATCGGCACGTCGCGCTGCAGCTCCGCGTCGAGGAACTCCGGCGCGCAGTCTCGGAGCACGTCGATGAGGTCGCGCTCCCGGGACGAAGCGCGGGCGAGCTCGACGACATGGTCCACGCGGCCACGGAGGTCAGACTCGCCGAGGGACGCGCGGAGCTCGCGGGCGGCGTAGTCGAACGCCCGGGCGTTGTCGCCGATGCCCAGCTCGCTGACCTCGGCCGCGCGCGAGAGCGACCGACGGCGCTCGTCGGCATCGTCGCTGTCCGCGGCGACGCGGTCGAGCACGGTCACCAGCTTGTCCCACGCGCCGTCGCCCTGGAGCACCGGGTCGAGCGCGCGCGCGGCGGCCAGCGCGATGCCCGTCTCGGTGGACCCGAGGAGCGTCCAGAGCGCGTCGCGCGAGACGGCGTTGGAGAGGTCGAGGTCCAGGGCCTCGCGGTACCCCTCCACGGCGCGGGCGAGCTCGCCCGTGCGGGTGCGGCGGAGTTCCGCGGCGCGCACGATGAGGCCCAGTCGGTCGCCCTCCTCGGCGACCTCGAGGTCTCGCTCCAGCACCGCGAGCAGATCCGCCCAGGCGTCGGAGAGCTCAAAGAGCCGCGCCAGCGAGGCATGCACCGCGCGGTCGGGCCCGAAGGCTTCGAGCACCTCCCGATACGTCGCCACGGCCCCGGGGATGTCTGCGAGGCGCTCCTCCAGCACCGAGGCCGCGCGCAGCATCAGGGCCTTCTGCTCCGCGGCGTCGCCCGCGAGTTCGGCCTCGCGGCGCTGCGCCGAGACGAGCTCGCCCCACTGCGAGGTCCGCTCGAAGAGGCGCTGCAGGCTCTGGAGCGCGTCGCGGTCGGTCGCGTCGAGCGCGAGCCGCTCGCGGTGTGCCGCGATGGCCGCGGCGTAGTCGTTGAGGCTCTCCTCCTGAATCTCGGCCGCCTGCGCGAGCAGCGCGCCGCGAGCGCTGGCGTCGGCCTCGTGGCGCGCGCGCAGCATCAAGGCCTCGACGAGACCACGAGGCTCGCCCAGGCCGCGGTAGACGCGCTCGAGCGCCGTGGCGGCCTCGACCGCCACCGCCGCATCGTCACCGGCGTTCTCCAGCAACCGTCGCCAGGTGCGCTCGGCGGCGCGGGGATCGATGAGGCGCTCGTCGTAGATGCCGGCGAGGTCGCGGAGCACAGCCACGCGCTCGCCCTCCCCGCGCGGATCGGCGGCGGCCTTCTCGAGCGCCGCGGCGGCGCGCGCGTCGGCGCCGGCCACCGCGGACAGACGCAATAGCTCGCTCCGGAGCGTGGCGTCGGCGGGGTCCTCGTCGAGCGCCGAGACGAGCGCGTCGAGCGCGCCCTGCGGGTCGTCGAGCACGACCTCGCGAAGCTCGGCGACGCGCTGGTGCAGCCGAGCGCGCTCCCTTGCATCGGCGGTGAACTCCAGGCGGACGCCCAACATGCGCGCGAGTTTCGCGGCGCCGACGTCGCCGTCGGCTTCGTAGCGCCCCTCGAGCGTCGCGGCCGCGCGCTGACGCAGCGGAGGCACGGTGAGGAGCCGCTCGATGCCCGCGCGGGCCGTGGCGTCGGCGGGGACCTCGGCGAGCACCGCGGCGTAGTCGTCGAGCGCACCCTCCGGGGCGTTCAGGTGCTGCTCACGGAGCGCGGCGCGGCGCAGTGTGAGCTCCCTGGCTTCGGCGGCGTCTTCGCGGGCGGCGAGGGCGACTCCGCGGCTGAGCAGGGACTCCTGCTCGCTCCAGCGCGAGAGCCGCACGAAGAGGCGGTCCAGGGCGCGCATGGCAGGGCGGCTGGCTTCGTCGAGGGCAAGCACCCGCTGGTAGACCTCTACGGCTTCGGCGGGCTGGTCGAGGATCTCCTCCACCAGCGCGGCCTCCTCGTGGAGGAGATCGATGCGTGCGGTGGTGTCGGGCGTGCGGTCGACCCAGGTCGCGTAGAGCGCGCGCAGATCGGCCCAGCGTTCCTGTTGTTGGAGCGAGCGCTTGAGGGCGTTGAACGCGTGCAGGTCCAACGCGCCCGAGTCGATCACCGCGCGGTGGAAGGGCTCGGCCGCGGTGGCGTCTCCGAGTCGGTCGTCGAAGACCGCCGCCGTCCGACGCGCCAGCGCGACGCGGACCTCGGGCGCGAGACCTTCGCGGGTCGCCACGCCGGCCAGGCGGCGCGCGAGATCTTCGCCCCAGCCCTGCTGCAGCGCGAGGTTCGAGAGCGCGTCGGCGACCTCGTCGGAGCCGGGCTGTGCCTCCAGCGTGCGGCCGAGGAGCTCGACGGCGCTCTCGGCGTCTCCGAGGCGCTCGGCGTAGACCGCAGCGAGGCGCAGCGCGAGGCCGCGGCGCGCCGTGTCGTCGGTGGAGGCCTCCAGGAGGATCTGCAGCGTCCACGCGAGCTTGCGGTGCTCGGCGATGGCCTCGAATTCAGGCTCGAGCGTGCGCGCGGCGTCGACGCGCACGTCGTCGTGTCCGAGCAGCGCCTCGAGCGATGCGAGCGTACCCGCGTGATGGGGTGTGAGGGTCAACACCTCGCGGAACGAGGTCAGCGCGCCGACGCGGTCGGCGAGCTTGTCGGCGCGGAGCTGGCCGAGGCGGAACGCGAGCTCCGCGCGGGCACCGCCGCTGGACGCGTCTCGGCGCGTGGCGAGGAGCTCGGCGAGCTCGGGCCAGCGACCGTCGGTCTCGGCGAGGCGCGAGAGAGACTCCAGCGCCTCGAGGTCACCCGGGTCCTCTGCCAGCACCGCGCGGATTCGAGCGCTGGCGTCGTCGCGCGACTCCAGCGCGCCCTCCTCCAGCCGCGCCACTTCCATGCGCAGCGCCCGACGCGCCGCCGTGTCACCCGCGAGGGAGATGCGGTGATCGAAGAGCGCGCGCAGGTCGCTCCAGCGCGCGGCGCGGCGGTACAGCCGGTCGAGCGTAGAGATCACGGCCTCGTCGGCGGGCTCGGCGTGCAGCGCGGCCTGATAGCGAGAGATCGCGGCGTCGACCTCGTTGAGACGGTCGGCCTCGACCGCCGCGGCCTTGTCGCGCAGACGGGCACGCTCGTCGGCGGGGGCGTCGGCGATGCGGGCGTCCCAGGTCGCGACGAGCTCGCGCCACGCGCTGGCGTCGGCGGCGGCCCGCTCCAGCGCGGCCTCGAGGTCCCGGTCCTCGGGGCGGAGGTTGTACGCGCGGAGGGCCCAGCGGAACGCGCTGGGGCGGTCGCCGAGTCGGGTCGCGGCGAGTTCGCGGAGCTTACGAAGCAGGTCCAGCGCGCGGTCGGTCTCGTCGGCCGCGAGCGCGTCGAGGAGCACCTCGTACAGCTGCGACAGGCGCGGCCACTTCTCGTCCTTGAGGTAGATCGGGAGCAGCGACTCGGCAGCGCGGAGGTTCTTCGGATCTACCGAGAGCACGCGCTCGTAGGCGCGAAACGCGCGCTCGGGCTGCGCGAGCTGGTCGACGTAGATCGCCGAGGCGCGGAAGCTCAGGGCGATCTTGGTCTCGGTCTCGGCGCTGCGGTCTGCGGCGGCGCCGAGCACCTCGGCGAGGCCCTCATAGTCGTTGGCGGTGGCGTAGAGACCCTGCAGGTCGTCCCAGCTCCCGGCGGCGGTGTAGGCGTCGCGAAGCACGCGCATCGCCTTGGGGTGCCCCGGTCGGGCCGAGAGCGCGCGCTGCCACGCGTCGATGGACCGCGCGGTGTCATTGAGCCGGTCGGAGTACACCGCGCCGAGCTTCATCAGGGTGTTCAGCCGCAGCTCGGCGTCGCCGCCCTCCTCCGCGCGCCGCTCCAGAACCTCGGCGAGGCCGGCGAAGTCCTTCTCACGCTCCGTGAGACGCTCGAGCGCGTCGAGGGCGCCTGGGGTGGCGGGGTCGAGCGCGAGGGCCTCGCGCCAAAGCGCGATCGCGTCGGCCGGGGCGGAGAGCTTCTCGGCGGCGAGCTTCGCGAGCTCCACCACCGCGTCGCGCTTCGCCGTGCCGGAGAGCAGCTCGGCCTCGCGGCGCGAGACATCGAACAGCGGCCGCCAGGCGCGGCGCTTGTTGTAGAGGTCCTTGAGGAGGGTGATCGCCTCGATGTTGCTGGGGTCGAGCTCGACGACCTGCTCCAGGGGCTTGGTCGCGTTGTTGACGTTGTTGAAGCGCTCGAGCCAGAGCGACGAGACCCGGCGCAGCAGCGCGACGCGCTCGGTCGGGTCGGCGGTGTGCTCAGCCTGCTGCTCGAGCACCTTGATCACGTCGGTGTAGCGACCGAGCTTCTCGTAGCTCGCGGCGAGCGCGACGAGGGCGGTGAGGTCCGCGGGGTCGAGGGCGAGCACCGCCACCCAGGTCTGCACGACCATGGGCTCGAGGTTCATCCGGTCGCGGTAGATCTCCACCATGCGTCGCAGGATCTCGAGCTTGCGCTCGCGGTTCTCCAGCAGCGTCGGGGAGGGGCGGACGCCGCCGAGAGACTCCAGCTCCTGGCGGTACAGCTCGACGAGGTTGTTCCAGCGCCCGGCGCGCTCGTAGAGATCAGCGAGGCGCGTCCGCGCGTCGATGTGCTTAGGGTCCTGCCGCAGGACCATCTTCCACGCCTCGATGGCGCGGTCCACCTGCCCCGCGGCCTCGGCCGCGACGGCGACATCGACGCTCTGCTGGACCTTGTCGCCGCCGGCCGCGCGGGCGGGCTGCGCGATGCGCGGCGCGGGCACCGAGGGCGCCGTGGGCAGCATCGAGTCGCGAATGAACTCCGGCACCCCGGCGCTCGGCGGCGTCGTCTGCCGCTCGTTCTCTTCCGCAGCGCTGGGCTCCGCGGCGACCTCGGCGGGCGGTGTGGCTTCGGCGGGGACCTCGTGCACGGTCGCTTCCGCAGGGGCAGGATCCGCGGCCACCGGCTCCGCGGGGACCTCCTGGTCTTCGTCGGCGATCTGCTGCGCGATGGACTCGTCGACCTCTTCTTCGGCGCCGGAGTCGATGGCGACCTCGTCGTCGTCGGCCGCGAGGGTCGGGTGGTCGGCGAAGAAGCTCGCCGCGGCGGTGTGACCGGGCTGCGCCGCGAGGAGCCGACGGAAGAAGGGCGCGGCCGCGCGGGCATCACCCCGGCTGCGCCAGTGGGTCATGCCCACCTGCACCAGCAGCCCGAGGTCGTCGCCTCGGGATTGGAGCATCCGTTCGTAGACGTCCACGAGCTCGTCCCACGCCTCGCGGTCGGTGAGGATCGCGACGAGGAAGCGACCCGCATCGGCGTTCTGCGGGTCGTCGCGGAGGATCTGGCGGTAGATCCGCGCGGCGGCGTCGAGGTCGTTGCGGCGCGCGGCGTGCGTGCGGGCCGCGCGGAAGAGCAGGTCGGTGCGGGCCGACACGTCGGTCATCGCCGCGGCGCTGCGCTCCAAGAGGGCCACGAGGTCGTCCCAGGGGCCGCCGCGTCGGCGCAGGATCCGCTCGTAGAGCTGCGTCGCGCGGAGGCTCCCGGGGTCGACGGTGAGCGCCTGCTCGAAGATCGCGTCGGCCTCCTTGTCACGCCCCTTGCCCTTGTACTGCA
>JBILLI010000427.1:0-6519 GCA_044376155.1 Polyangiales bacterium | reverse complement strand
CGGGTGGCGCCCACCACCGGGTCCTCGTCGGGCGTCGCGCCTTCGGTGACCGCGCGTCGCAGCAGGTCGCCGAGGTCGCGGTGGAACCGGTCGAGCTCGTCGCGGCTGGCGAAGCGCAGGGTGAGCGAGTCGGGGTCGTAGCGCACCGCGCGAGCCTACCGCGGCTGCGCGAAGGGGTGACAGGACTGACACCGCGGCGCGTCGGCGAAGTGCTGCGCGCGGTCGGCGTGGCAGGTCACGCACTGCGCGCGCGTCGGGGCCGCGGTGCCGTGCGTGGCGTGGCAGCTCGCGCAGGTCTGGTGCCCGCGGTTGGCGTGGAGCAGGGTGCCCCGGGCCGCGGTGTGGCAGCTCTCGCAGGTCGGCGCGCGCTGCGCGGGGCGGTCGTGGCAGTTCGCGCAGCGCTGGTGGGTGCCCGCCGCCGTCGCCGCCTGCTGCCCCTGCGCCTGGTGGCACGACGCGCACCCTGACCACCAACCCCCCTCCGCGGAGGATGGGCGGTTCTCGTGCGGCGCGTGGCACCCCGCGCAGTTCGGGTGGCTGCCGGTGTGCGCCGGGGTCGCCTGCGCCGCGTGGCAGCTCGCGCACGTCGCCGTCCCGCCCTGACGGTGCGGCGCGTGGCACTGCACACACGCGCCACCATGCGGACCCGCCCCCTGCCAGCTCGCGGCCGCGCGCGCCTGCGGGGCGTGGCACTGCGCGCACCGTCCGGTGGCGTCGGCGGCGCCCCGGTGGGGTGTGTGGCACTGGTCGCACCGCGCGTGACCAGCGACCGCGCGCGGGCTCCCCTGCGGTCTGGTGGAGGGGTGGCAGCCGGCGCAATTGTCCGCGCGGTCGCGGGCCGGGTCGTGGGGCGCGTGGCACTGCGCGCAGTCGCCGCCGTGCGCGCTCGCGTTGGCGAGGGTCGCGCGGTGGCAGGTGTCGCACGACGCGGTCACCGAGGCGGTCCCGAAGTCGTGCGGGCGGTGGCAGCCGTCGCAGCGCGCGTGGCCTGCCACCGTGGGCGGTCGCACCGGCTGCGACCCCAGCGGGCCGTGGCAGGTGGTGCAGGCGCCCTGCGCCGAGGGCGTGGGCGGGCCGTGGGGCGTGTGGCACGCGGTGCAGGTCTGGTGTGCCGCGGGGCCGGAGTGCAGGGCGTTGGAGGGGGCCTCGTGGCATCCCTCGCAGCGCGACGTCGCGGCCGCGCGCCCGGCATGAGGCGAGTGGCACGAGAGGCAGTCCTGGTGGCGCTCGGGCACGCCCGCGGTGGCGCGGTGCGCGGGCTCGTTGTGGCACCCGCGGCAGGTCTGCGCGGTCGGTGGGCCGCCGTGAGGGGCGTGGCAGCTCACGCAGTCCTGGTGCGCCGCCGCGGGGACCTGGCGCAGCGCCTCGGCCTGCGGCGCGTGGCAGCCGCGGCAGTCCTCGCGCCGCGCGATCCAGGTGTGCGGGCGGTGGCAGCTCGCGCATCGACCGTCGTGAATCCCCTGCGGCGCAGCGGGATCGTGCACGTTCGAGGCGCCCGCGTCGGTCGGGGCATGGGCGGGCCACTGCCGCGGGCCCGTCGTAGTCGTCGCGCTCGCAGGGCCGTCCTGGGGCGGCGTGTGGCAGCGGCTGCAGTCCGACGCGAGCGCGTCGCGGCTCGCGTGGGGGGCGTGGCAGCTCCCGCACGCGCGGTGGCCCTCGGGCCCCGCGGCGACCTCCTGGGCGTGGCGCTCGGAGTGGCAGCGCGCGCAGTCCGCGGCGCGGGCGCGGGCCCCCTCATCGTCTCCGCGGTGCGGGTCGTGGCAGCCACGGCAGTCTGCCGCGCCGTGCACGCGGGCGGCGCTCATCGCGCCCGGCGCCGTCTGCGAGGGCCGCGACGCGAAGGCGTGGCACGAGGTGCAGGCCGCCTCGCCGCGGGGCTCCGCGCGCATCGGGGTGTCGCGGTGGCACTGCACACACCCGTCGTGTGTGGTGCGGCGGTTGTGCAGCGAGGTCGCGTGGCAGCGCACGCAGCTCGTGTCGCCGAGGGGCGCGAGGTGACGGCGGTGCGCGGGGTACGCGGTGATCGAGCGCCAGCGGGACTCGTCCTGACGGTGGCACCCCACGCACGACGTCGCGCGCGTGCCGCCGTGCGCGGGCGCTCTGCCGAGGTGCGCCGCCGCGAGCACCAGCCCCACGCCGCCCTGCTCCGCCGAGGTGTGGCAGCGCTGGCAGGCCACCCCCGCGTGCCCGGGGCGGTGCGAGGTGTCACGGTGACAGCTCACGCAGAACGCGTCGCTGCGGCGCGCGCTCACGGCGCCGCCGCCCAGCGCGAGGGCCACCGCCACGAGGGCCGCGGCGACCAGCGCGAGCAGGCGCAGCGCGACGCGGCGGGGGTCTCTCACGGGCGCCGCTCCAGCCGACGGAGCTTCAGCAGCAGCAGCGCCAGCAACACGCCCAGCGGACCGAGCGCGCGGAGCCACTCCCGCCGCTCCCCCACTCGCCGTCGCAGCGCCGCCCGCGCGGACCGCTCGGCCCGCTGTGCCACCGCCTGCGTCGCCTGCGTGGCCTCGGCCATCGCGGCCTCGTCGAGCCCGTGCACCACCGAGCGCATCCGCGACTCCGCCGCGAGGATCGCGCGCTGATCCGCCGTCGCGCCCGCGGGCTCGACGCCGACCTCTCGGGCGCGTCGCAGCGCGTCCCCCGCGCGCCGCACGTCGGCGAGGGCGGCGTCGCGCAGGGAGGCGAGGCGCTGGGCGGTGTCCCACGCGCGCTGTCCCGACGCGTGGCACCGCGTGCACGACGCGTCGCCGCCGACGCCCAGCAGGCGGTCCGCCGCGGGGGCGACGTCGTGCGCGCCGTGGCACGGGCCGCACACCCCGAACCCGAGCCGCGCGAAGGCCGCGCCGTGCGGTCCCTGCGCCGAGCGTCGGGCCTGCTCCGCGTGGCACGACGCGCACGCGCCCGCCGCGCCGCCCGCCTCGACGCGCTCGCCGTGGCGGCCGTGGCACGACGCGCAGGTGGGGGCGTTGGCGAGACCGCGGGCCTGGGCCTCGCCGTGAACGCTCCGATGCCACAGCGCCGCAGGGGCTTCGCGCGACTGATCGGTCCGCGAGGGCGCGGTGTGGCACCCGCCGCAGAGACCCGCAACGCGCGCGGGGTTGGTGCGCGAGGAGGGGTCGTGGGAGGCCCGAACGTCGTGCGCCCCGTGGCACGACACGCAGCTCGCGGCGTTCGTGACGCCGCGGGCGATGGCGCGGCCGTGGGGGTCCTGCCGAAAGAGCGCGAGCTGGTCGACGTGCAGCGACGCGCCCTGGCGACGCATGAAGCGCGCGTCGGCGTGGCAGCTGCCGCAGCGCTCGACGACCTCGGGCGCCGAGGGCCGCGCGACGAAGCCCGCGGCGGGGTCGTGGGCGCTCACCGTGGGCTCCCCCCGACGGCCGCCGTGGCAGCCCGCGCAGGTGACCTCCACGGAGCGGTGGACGCTGTCGGCGACGGCCTCGACGGGCCCGCGCAGGCGCGGCTCGGTGAGGGTGGTGTGGCAGCGGGCGCAGAGGTCCTGCGCGCGCAGGGCGGGCGCGGCGAGGGTGAGCGCGAGGGTCAGCGCGAGGCGCGAGGGATCACGCGAGGCGGGCATAGACCGTCCCTCCCAGCACCGCGAGCGCGAGGGTCAGCGCGAAGCCTCGGCCGAATCGTCCGGCCTGCGGGTCGACCCCGGGGAGCGCCGTGAGCGCCGCCGCCAGCGCGAGCCCGCCGAGCACCGCGACGGTGCCGCCCGGTACGCCGATCATGTTGGGCGGCAAGGACTTCAGCGCGACGTGGGCCGCGCCGAGGTACCACGGCGGCGCGCCCCCCGAGGGCACCGCGGTCCCGGGCGGACCCACCTCGGGCGCGGCGAAGGCCGCGAGGAGCACCAGGGTCAACAAGGCCGCCGTGCACAGCGCCGCCACGCGCGTGGCGAAGTGCGGCGCGAGGGGCAGCGGGTCGTCGACGTCGTCGTTCACCGGCAGGCGCCACGCCATCGCGGCCCCGAGGATCGTCGCGACGCCGGGCAGCAGCGCGGCGTGCGCGGCCCAGATCCGCACGAGGGTCACGGTGCCCTCGGTGGTGCCGCCGAGCATCGCGCGTCGCAGCCACGGACCCACCACGGGCAGCGTGCCCAGGGTGGCCGTCGCGATCTGCACCCCCGCGGCGCTGTCGCGCGACCCTGGGAGCAGCGAGCCCGTGAACGCCGCGTCGAGCGTGACGAAGCCCATCGCGACCAGGGCGCACCACCCCACGGCCCGCGCGCGGCGGTATCCCCCGGTGAGCGCGGCCGCGAGGATCGCCGCCCACACGGTCACCACCAGCAGGTCCGCCCCGCGCGCGTGCACCGCCCGGATCAGGTCTCCGAAGGGCACCTCCGCGACGATGCCCCGCACGGAGGTGTGGGCCTCGCGCGCGGTGGGCACGTAGTGGGCGCTGAGCAGCGCGCCGGTGACACCCTCCACCGCGGCGAGAAAGAGCGCGAGGGCGCCGAGGTGATGGGGCGCGCCACGCAGCCCCCGGGGGACGCGAAGCGCGCTCACAGGTCCTCCACGAAGACGTCGTCGCCCACGACATCAATTCGCAGCGCGCGTAGCGGCGCGGGCGGGGGACCCGCGAGCACGCGGCCGTCGAGGGCGAAGCGCCCGCCGTGACACGCACAGGCGATCTCGCGCGCCGCGGGGTCGAAGCCCACGGCGCACCCGAGGTGCGTGCACCGGGCGTCGAACGCGCGCAGCACGCCGTCGGCCGAGGACGTCACCAGCACGGGCAAGGAGCCCACCGCGCGGGGCACGGCCGTGCCCGGGACGAACTCGCGCCGGGCGCCCACCACGCCGCGGCCCTCGCGGGCGCCGGGCGCGGGGCTCAGAGAGCGCGCCGCGGGCCACGCGGCCATGACGCCGACGCACGTCGCGGTGGCGGCGATGGCGACGTCGAGCAGGGCCTCGCGACGGTTGGGTCCGGGCTCGTCGCTCATGGTTCGCTCCTGGGGTTCAACATGGAGTTTCCTCGCGCGTGGCCCCCATCCCCACGCCCTTCCCCCGCCTCGGGGGAAGGGTGGAGAACCACCGCGCTCGGAGTGGTCCAGTCGGCTCGAAATGACTGAAAAACAGCGCGATCGACTCGCTCCACACGCCCCACGGTCGCGTGGACCATTGCTCCGCCAGCGGTTCTCCACCCTTCCCCCGAGGCGGGGGAAGGGCCGGGGATGGGGGCCACCAGGCGCGGATTCCTTCTGCGGGGAGACGAGCCCGCGAGATCGAGATGCGGATTCAAGGTCCCTCCCGGTGGCAGGCGAGGCACACGCCGTGGCGCTGCGGGTCGAGGCCGGCCGAGAAGCCCGGCGGATGGGGGTTGCCCGCGGCGGCGCCCACGCGGTGGCATGGCACACACGTGCGCGTCGCGTCGGACTCGTGGCACGCGACACACGTGAGCAGGTCGCGCCGCGCGGCCCGCGCGTGCCCGCGGGGCGAGAAGGGGTCGAGCCAGCCGGGGCCGTGCACGCTCCCCGGCGCGACGCTGCCGCCCACGCCGCGCGCGCGGTGGCACCCGTCGCAGCTCTCCACCGCGTGGCAGCGCACACACGACGACTGATCCAGCCGCGACTCGGACCCGTGTCGCGCGAGGAAGTCTCCGCGGTGGATGAACTCCCGCCACGCCCGCATGGGCTCCACCGCCGCGAGGGGCACCCCCTGCCCGGCGCCGTGGCAGCGCGCGCAGTAGCTGGGCTCGTGGCACTGCCCGCAGAGCCGCTCGTTCACCCGCGCCTCGACGCCGTGGGCGCGCGCGAAGCCCGGCGGGTGCCGCACCAGCGAGAGCTCGTCGGGCGTGTAGCGCGAGAGGCTCCGGTGGCAACGCGCGCAGGCCATCGCGCGCATGTCGCGCGAGTGGCAGGAGTCGGCACACGTCGCCATGTCGGGCACGCGGGGTTCGAAGCGCGCCGCGCGCTCGTCGTCGGCCCCGGCGCCGTGGCAGCGCACGCACCCCCCGTTGAGCCGCGCGACGTGCGGGCGGTGATCGAACAACAGCTCCCGGTCGGGGCGGCGCCACCCCCGCGGCGCGCGCGGGTCGGTGTGGCAGAATTCGCAGCGCTGCTGCTCGGGGCGCGTGTGGCACGCGCGGCACTGGGCCTCGCGCGGGAGCGCGTCGACGCGCGGAGGGGATGATCCCGCGTCGACGCCCGCGTCCATGATCCCCGCGCCGTGGCACTGCAGGCAGGCCACGTTCGCGCGCAGGTGCGGCCCGTGCGCGAAGCGAATGTCATCGCCCGTGGGGACCGAGCGCGGCGTGCAGGCCGCGACGAGGAGCGCGAGGAGCAGCAGGGTGACCCTCACGGCGACCTCCCCGTGGGCGCCACCCACGACGCGTTGAGCGCGCCGCGCAGCTCTGACACCGCGAGGCCCTGCGTGGCGTCGAGGGTCGCGCCGATGCGCCACGGGCCCCCGAGCTTCACCTCCACCGTCGCGCGGCCGTAGTACGCGCTGCGCGCGGCCGAGGGGTCGTCGTCGTCGAGGGCCGCGGCGGCTTCGAGCATCGCGTCGAGGCGCGCGTGAAGCG
>JBILLI010000426.1:0-6523 GCA_044376155.1 Polyangiales bacterium | reverse complement strand
CGTGGGCGTGATCTCGTCGGACCTGGGTACCCCGGGCTCGATGGTCCCCTCGTGCGCGAACAGCGACGTGGGCGACGACGGCATTCTGAACCCCATTCGCAACGGGTCGGCGATGCGCGCGCACCCGCCGTGGACGCAGCCAATTCCCCCCGGCGCGCGGCCGATGCGCTGCGAGAACCGCGCGGACCAGTACCCGAACTTCTTGGAGTTCAGCGCCGACACCACGGATGCGACGGTGTTCACCGAAGACTTCGTGTGCAGCGCCCTGCTGCTGGGGCAGGGCTGCGGCCTGGAGCAACAGCTGGAGAGCGCGTACCGCGCGCTGGTGATCCGTCAGTCGCGCGCGGGCATCCCTGGGAACATGGACCCGAACGCGGGCTTCGTGCGGGAGAACGCGGTGCTCGCGATCGTGATGGTGACCGACGAGGAAGACGGCTCGGTGCGCGACTGCCGCTACCGCGAGCCGGGCGACCCCGACGGGGCGTGTCCGGCCGACGGCTCGGGCTCGCGCCTGGGCGTGTTCGACGGCACCAACCCGAGCTGGGCCAGCGCCGACCTCAACCTGCGCTTCTACATGTACCAGCCGGGCGGCGCGCAGGACCCGACGTGGCCGCTCAACCGCTACATCGACCCCGCCCGCCCCAACCGCGGCTTCACCTCGCTCAAGCCCGGTCGCCCCAACCTCGTGATCTTCTCGGCCATCGCGGGCGTGCCCATCAACCTCCCGCAGATCGCGGGTAGTTCGAACCCGAACGACCCCGCGAACCTCGACTGGGCGGCCCTGCTCGGCGCCGCGCCCGACGGCTCGCAGGGCCTCGTGACGATGTCCACCGAGGGCCCCGTCTCGATGCGTCAGCGCAATGCCGACATGAACTGCGCGACCCGCGTGGTGCCCGCGTGCCGTCGTGAGGGAAGCACCTACGACCCCGCGGCGTGCGACACCACCCGGCAGTACTTCGCGTGGCCCTCGCGCCGCATCGTCGAGGTCGCCCGGCGCTTCGCCGTCACCTACCAGGGCAACGGCACCGTCAGCTCCATCTGCAAGAACGACTACGCCGACGCGCTGGGCACCATCGTCGAGCGCATTCAGAGCCAGATCGGCGGGCGTTGTCTGCCGCGCATTCTGGAGACGACGCCGCGGCTGTGCTGCGACGCGACGGGGCAGCCCGCGGGGTGCGTGTCGGCGACGCAGGCGAACGCCGACGGCGGCATCGCGTGCACCGCGCCGTCGCCCACGACCACCGTGCAGGTGAACTGCACCGTGCGTGAGTCGCTCCCGAGCTCGGTCACCGCGGCGCAGTGGTGCGTGCCCGCACGCGGCCGTCGCCCCGGCGGGCGAGACGCGAACCTGCGCGAGACCTGCATCGTCAGCCAGCTCCCGGTGGTCAACGGCCAGCGGCCCGCCGCGGGCAGCGAGGGCTTCTTCTACGACACCACCCCGGGCGAGGGCGCCGACGCCTGCCCGCAGCGCATCTCGTTTACCCAGAACGCCAACCTCGCCCCGGGCGCATCGGCCATCATCGAGTGCCTGCAGTCAGAGGGTTGAGCGTCGGGTTGCCAACCGCGGTTGTCGATGGCGTGCCTGGGGAGGCACCGGGGGAGGGGGCGAAATCTCAGAATCCCCCTGAAACCATGCTGGCTTCGAGATTGCTCAACGTGAGGACATGGAACGGGATTGCTGGACCGCGCGGGTGTCTGTATCTTCGCGGCGCCGGTCGGTCCCGTCCGACCACAAGGAGCAGTGGGCCGTGATCGATTCGCGCAAGGGGTTCCGACAGGCGGTGGGTGTGGTCGCGGCGATGAGCGCGTTGGGCGCGGCTGCGGTGGGGTGTCTCGATCGCCCCGTGGCGGCGCCGGCGCCGCGCCTCACGTCCGCGGTGGTCCTCCCCGTGGAGAACAACACGGTGGACCAGGTGGACATCCTGTTCGAGATCGATAACTCGAACTCGATGCGCGACAACCAGGTGAACCTGGCGCGCAACTTCAACGTGCTGATCTCTCAGCTCGTGAACCCGCCGATCAACCCCATGACCATGCGCCGGGACTACCCCCCCGTGAAGAGCATGCACGTGGGCGTGATCTCGTCGGACCTGGGTACCCCGGGCTCGATGGTCCCCTCGTGCGCGAACAGCGACGTGGGCGACGACGGCATTCTGAACCCGATCCGCAACGGGCCCGCGATTCGCTCGCACCAGCCGTGGACCTCGGCGGCGCCGGGCGTGCGCCCGATGCGCTGCGAGAACCGGCCGGACCAGTACCCGAACTTCCTGGAGTTCAACGCCGACACCTCCGACGCGGCGGTGTTCACCGAGGACTTCGTGTGCAACGCCCTGCTCTCGGTGGGCGGCTGCGGTCTGGAGCAGCAGCTGGAGAGCGCGTATCGCGCGCTGGTGATCCGTCAGTCGCGCGCGGGCATTCCTGGGAACATGGACCCGAACGCGGGCTTCGTGCGGGAGAACGCGGTGCTCGCGATCGTGATGGTGACCGACGAGGAAGACGGCTCGGTGCGCGACTGCCGCTACCGCGAGCCGGGCGACCCCGACGGGGCGTGTCCGGCCGACGGCTCGGGCTCGCGCCTGGGCGTGTTCGACGGCACCAACCCGAGCTGGGCCAGCGCCGACCTCAACCTGCGCTTCTACATGTACCAGCCGGGCGGCGCGCAGGACCCGACGTGGCCGCTCAACCGCTACATCGACCCCGCCCGCCCCAACCGCGGCTTCACCTCGCTCAAGCCCGGTCGCCCCAACCTCGTGATCTTCTCGGCCATCGCGGGCGTGCCCATCAACCTCCCGCAGATCGCGGGTAGTTCGAACCCGAACGACCCCGCGAACCTCGACTGGGCGGCCCTGCTCGGCGCCGCGCCCGACGGCTCGCAGGGCCTCGTGACGATGTCCACCGAGGGCCCCGTCTCGATGCGTCAGCGCAATGCCGACATGAACTGCGCGACCCGCGTGGTGCCCGCGTGCCGTCGTGAGGGAAGCACCTACGACCCCGCGGCGTGCGACACCACCCGGCAGTACTTCGCGTGGCCCTCGCGCCGCATCGTCGAGGTCGCCCGACGCTTCGCCGTCACCTACCAGGGCAACGGCACCGTCAGCTCCATCTGCAAGAACGACTACTCCGACGCCCTCCGTACGATCGTGCAGCGCATTCAGAGCCGCCTCGGTGGCCGCTGCCTGCCGCGCGTGCTCGAGACGACGCCGCGGCTCTGCTGCAACGCCATGGGCCAGCCCGCGGGTTGTGTGCCGGCCTCGCAGGCGAACGCCGACGGTGGCACCACCTGCACCCCGCCCACCGACACGACCACGGTGCAGGTGAACTGCACGGTGCGCGAGTCGCTCCCGAGCTCGGTCACCGCGGCGCAGTGGTGCGTCCCGGCGCGCGGCCGTCGCGCGGGCGGTCGTGACGCGAACATGCGCGAGACCTGCATCGTGAATCAGCTCCCGGTGGTCATCGGCCAGCGGCCCGCCGCGGGCGGCGAGGGCTTCTTCTACGACACCACCCCGGGCGAGGGCGCCGACGCGTGCCCGCAGCGCATCTCGTTCACCCAGAACGCCAACCTCGCCCCCGGCGCATCGGCCATCATCGAGTGCGTTCAGTCCCAGAACTAACCTCCGCGGCGCGCTGACGGCTTCCGCGGCGCGCTGACGGCGCATCCGTCGGCTTACGTCCTCGCTCGCTCCCGCGGCGTACCATCGGTACGCCTTGGTTGCTCGCTGCGGGCGCGCTCGACGGCTGCATCCGTCATCACGCCGCGGACTCGCGCCGCGCGGGGTGTGCGGGCGTTGCTCGTCCCGCGAACTCGCGAGGTGTGCGGGCGCAGCCGTCGCCGTGGAGCGCCGCGGTGGGGTACGCGTGACTGGCGTGGTAGAGGCGAAGGGGATGAAGGTCTCGCGGCGCTGGTTCTTCAAGCTCGTGGGAGCCGCAGGAGGCGCGGCCGGGTGCGCCGCGGAGGATCCCGCGGCCATGCCGTGGGACGACGACGCGTCGCTCGAAGATGTCGGGCCCGATCCGAGCTTCGATGCCGATCCGCTGGAGGTCGACGCGAAGGTCGAGCCTGAGGATGTGGTGGCCGAGGTCGACGGAGGCTTCGCGCAAGATACTGGGCTTCGTGATGCCGTCGCGGAGGATCGTGCGGTCGCGTTCGACGGCGGTCCACGCGATGTGGGGGCGGCGCTGGATGTAGGCGCGGCGCGCGATGTCGTGGCGGCGCGCGATGTGGTCGTGCCCCGCGATGTGGTGACCGTGCGGGACGCTGGGGTGGTGACGAACCCCGATTTTCGCGGGCTCCCCGAGCGGGCCGGGCAGTTCCCCATCGGGATCATGGCGGGCGACGCCGACAGCGCCTCGGCCATCTTCTGGACGCGCTTCGACGGCGGCGGTCCGCTCGTGCTCAGCGTGCTCGAGATGGACGGCGGTCGCGTCGTGGCGCAGCGCTTCCGGGCGAGGGTGACGCCCGCGTCCGGCGGGTACGTGCGCGCCGTGGTGAACGGGCTCCGCGCCGATCGCGTGCACCTCTACGCGTTCCTCGTGGGGGGCGCCGACAGCCCGTCAGGGCGCAGCGCGGTGGGGCGCGTGCGCACCGCCCCCGCGGACGACGCGATGCGGGCCATCACCTTCGGCGGCACCTCGTGCTCGAACCAGTCGAACCGGCCCTTCCCGGTGCTCTCCCACGCGGGCGGACGCACCGACCTCGACCTGTTCATCCACTGCGGCGATCACACCTACACCGACTACGGCACCGACGCGACGAGCCTCGCGGCGTACCGCACGAAGTACGAAGAGAACTGGTCGTCGGCGGGCATGCGCGCGCTGCACCGCTCCGCGGGCATGGTGCTCACCTGGGACGACCACGAGGTGCGCAACAACTGGGACCCCGAGACCATCGCCGCGGGCAGGCTCAACGCCGCGCGGCAGGCCTTCTTCGAGCACCGCGCCACGCGCCGCCACGCCACCGTGCCCGAGCGCCTCTGGCGGAGCTTTCGCTGGGGACGCACCGCGGAGTTCTTCGTGCTCGATTGTCGCAGCGAGCGACGCCCCTCGACCCGGTCGGCCGATGCGTCGCGGACCTCGACGTACCTCTCCCGCGCGCAGATGAACTGGCTCAAAGACGGCCTCCGGGCGTCGCCCTGCGTGTTCAAGTTCATCGTGAACTCCGTGCCCATCGTCGACCGCGGCGCGTCGGGCACCGACAACTGGAACGGCTACGCGTCGCAGCGGCGGGAGATCCTCCAGCACATCGCGGGGAACAGCCTTCGCGGGGTGGTCTGGCTCTCGGGCGACGTGCACTTCGGCGCGGTCTGCCGCGTCGAGCCCTCGGGCGCGTGGACCGACATCTGGGAGGTGATCATGGGCCCCGCGGGCGCCGATCGCGACACCCGCCCCGACGTGACCGCCGCGCAGTTCCCCGTGCTCGTTCACCGCGTGCACAACTACACCGTGCTCCGCGCCGACCCGAACACCCGCACGCTCTCGGTGGAGTTCATCAACCCCGCAGGCGACCGCGTGCCAGGGAGCGCGTGGTCGCGACGGTTCTGAGATGAGCGAGACGGCGGCGCCCATGGCCCATGTGCGGGAGCTCTACGCCCGCGACACCCCCTTCGGGCGCGTCGCCGTGGTGCACGACCTCGCCCACAACGCCCACGTGCTGGAGCACGACGGCACGTGGCACGGCTGGCAGTTTCGCGACCCCGCGCGCCTCGACGAGCCCACGGGGTACTACTACCCCGGCACACCCCTCTGGCAGCTGCTCACCACGCTCCCCACGGGGGCGCGCGTGGGCGTCGCGGGGCTCGGCGCGGGCGTCATGGCCACGCTCACCCGCGAGGGGCACCACATGACCTTCTTCGAGATCGACCCCGTGGTGGTCGAGATCGCCCAGGACCCGCAGTGGTTCTCCTTTCTCTCTCGCGCGCGCGGGCGCTGCGAGGTCGTGGTGGCCGACGCGCTGCAGGGACTCGCGCGGCCCCGGGAGCCCTTCGACGTGGTGGTCGCCGACGCCTACGTGGGCCACGACGTCGCCCCGGGGATGATCAGCCCCGAGGCCGTCGACGTGCTCACGCGGGCCATCACCCCGCGCGGACTGGTGGTCTTCCACGCCACCGCGACGGCCACGGGGGTGGACCTTCGACCCGCCGTCGTGCAGGCCGCGCGGGGGCTGCACTGCGCGAGCTGCGACGGGAGCTCTCCGCGTCTGCCGCGCGACGACCGCTACGAGATCCCCCGCGGCTTTGACCTCTCCGAGCCCGTCGAGACCCGGTGGATCGTGGCCAGCCGCGACGCCGCGAGGGTGCGCGCGCTGGTGCTCGACGAGGGCTGGCAACGCCTCCGCGCGGAGTGATCGGGCGGCGCTACTCCGCGAGGTGACAGGCCACCGCGTGCCCCGGCGCGAGGTCTCGCAGCGTCGGGATCTCCTTGTCGCACAAGCCCTTCTGCGCGATGGCGCAGCGCGGGTGAAACGCGCACCCCGGGGGAGGGTTCAGCGGCGACGGCACGTCCCCCTCCAGCGGGAGCCGCACGCGGC
>JBILLI010001019.1:0-6530 GCA_044376155.1 Polyangiales bacterium | reverse complement strand
TAGTGGAAGTACCAGCGGTTCGTCGACGGAGACACCGTGAACGAGCACATGTCGCTCAGGTTCGAGAACGTCGCCACGGTGGTCACGGTGCCCGTGGGCACGCGCATCCGCTGGATCGTGTTGCCGTTCACGTACGTGATGAAGCGAACGCCGCCGACGACCTCCGCGACGCCCCAGTACGCCCAGCTCTCACAGGCCCTGCGGGTCGGGTTCGGGGTCGCGCCGAGGTCGGTCACCGCGCCGGCCGGCACGGAGATCTCGTACACGCGGCTGCCGTTGTGCACGAGGATGCGGCCGTAGCCCGCGAAGATGCCCGCGCTGCTGCTCGTCGAGAACGAGGTGCTGAGCGTGATCGGCGTGCCCAGCGTGCCCGCGCTGTTGATCGGGATGATGGAGGTGACCGTGCCGCCGCCGCTCGGGATCGGCGTGGCGCCGCTGCCGAGGGTGTAGGCGGTCTCCGTGGCGAGGTCCGTCGAGAACGCGTCGTAGATGCGGCCGATGGCCGTGTGCGACGAGAGGTTCAGCGGGATCCGCGTCGTCGACGAGTCACCCGAGTAGAAGACGTTGCCGCCCGAGATCGCGATGCCGCCGCGGTCATCGCCGGAGCTGCTGTTGTGGTCGATGATCGCGCAGCCCGTCGCCGCCAGCGAGTTGATCTGGAACTGCGTGGTGTAGGGCTCGTCGATGGCGCCGTTGCAGTTGTCGTCAGCGCTGTTGCAGGTCTCGGTGCCCGGCACCACCTGGCCCGAGCAGGTCATGCTCCACGCGCCCGCGGCGCAGGTCTGCGTGCCCGCGCGGCAGACGCCCACGCCGCTGGTGCCCGTCGCGCCCGTGTAGCAGCTCCGGGTGAGCATCTCGTCGACGTTGCCGTTGCAGTTGTCGTCGACGTTGTTGCAGGTCTCCGTCGTCGGCAGCTGCTGACCCACACAGGTGCCCCAGCTGCCCGTGGCGCAGGTCTCGGTGCCCGCGCGACACGCGCCCACGCCCGCGGTGCCCGTCGGGCCGCCGTAGCAGCTCCGGGTGAGACCGTCGTCGACGAGGCCGTTGCAGTCGTCGTCGATGTTGTTGCAGATCTCCGTCGTCGGCGTGCCCGCGGTCACGTTGCACTGCGTGCCGGTGCCGTCGACGCGGCAGACCACCGAGCCCATGCGGGCGCACGCCCCGACGCCCACGGTGCAGGCGTTGCCCAGCCCCGAGAAGGTCTCGTCGACGGCGCCGTTGCAGTTGTCGTCGCGGGTGTTGCAGGTCTCCGTCGAGGGCAGCACCTCGCCCGGACAGCTCGTTCCCCAGCTCCCCGCGGCGCAGGTCTGCGTGCCCGCGCGGCAGACGCCCACGCCGCTGGTGCCCGTCGCGCCCGTGTAGCAGCTCCGGGTGAGCGTCTCGTCGACGTTGCCGTTGCAGTTGTTGTCGATGTTGTCGCAGACCTCGGTGCTCGGCAGCACGCGGCCCACGCAGGTGCCCCAGCTGCCCGTGGCGCAGGTCTCGGTGCCCGCGCGACACGCGCCCACGCCCGCGGTGCCCGTCGGGCCGCCGTAGCAGGTGCGCACCAGGCCGTCGTCGACGATGCCGTTGCAGTCGTCGTCGACGTTGTTGCAGGTCTCCGTCGTCGGCGAACCCGCCGCCACGCTGCACTGCGTGCCCATGCCGTCAGGGCGGCACACCTCGGTGCTCGTCCGGGCGCAGGCGCCCACGCCCGCGGTGCAGGTCCCGCCCAGCGTCGGGAACGACTCGTCGCGTGAGCCGTCGCAGTCGTCGTCAGCGTTGTTGCAGAGCTCGATCTGCGGCAGCACCTCGCCCGAGCAGGTGCCGTAGGAGCCCGCCGAACAGGTCTGCGTACCCGCGCGGCAGAGGCCCACGCCCGCGGTGCCCGAGGGGCCCGTGTAGCAGCTCCGGGTGAGCGTCTCGTCGACGTTGCCGTTGCAGTTGTCGTCGATGTTGTTGCAGGTCTCCGTCGCCGGAACGACCTGGCCCGAGCAGGTGCCGTAGGAGCCCGCCGAACAGGTCTGCGTGCCCGCTGAGCAGGCGCCCACGCCGAGCGTGCCCGTCGGACCCGTGTAGCAGCTCCGGGTGATGCCCTCGTCGGTCACGCCGTTGCAGTTGTCGTCGATGTTGTTGCAGGTCTCCGTCGCGGGCAGCGTCTGACCCGAGCAGGTGCCCAGCCAGGTGCCCGCCGCGCAGAGCTCGGTACCCGTGCGACACGCGCCCACGCCGCTGGTCCCGCCAGGGCCCGTGTAACAGCTGCGGGTGACGTTGTCGTCGACGTTGCCGTTGCAGTTGTCGTCGACGTTGTTGCAGGTCTCCGTCGTCGGAACGACCTGGCCCGAGCAGGTGGTGCTCCACACGCCCGCGCTGCAGGCCTGCGTGCCCGTGCGACAGGCGCCGACGCCGCTGGTCCCGCCAGGGCCCGTGTAACAGCTGCGGGTGAGGTCATCGACGAGGCCGTTGCAGTCGTCGTCGACGTTGTTGCAGGTCTCCGTCGTCGGCGTGCCCGGCGCCGCGTTGCACTGCACCCCAGAGCCGTCGGTGCGGCAGATGTTGACCCCGGTGCGCGCGCAGAACCCGCTGCCCGAGGTGCACGACGCGCCCAGCGTCGGGAAGGCCTCGTCGGCGGCGCCGTTGCAGTTGTCGTCGAGGCTGTTGCAGAGCTCGGAGCTCGGCACGATCTCGCCCGGACAGCTCGTTCCCCAGCTCCCCGCGGCGCAGGTCTGCGTGCCCCCGCGGCAGACGCCCACGCCGCTGGTGCCCGTCGCGCCGGTGTAACAGCTGCGCGTGAGCGACTCGTCGACGTTGCCGTTGCAGTTGTCGTCGACGTTGTTGCAGGTCTCCGTCGCGGGGCGGACCTCACCCACGCAGGTGCCCCAGCTCCCCGCGCCGCAGGTCTGCGTGCCCCCGCGGCAGGCGCCCACGCCCGAGGTGCCCGACGGACCACCGTAGCAGGAGCGCGTGAGGTCTTCGTCGACCATGCCATCGCAGTCGTCGTCGACGTTGTTGCAGGTCTCCGTCGTCGGCGTGCCCGCGATCACGCTGCACTGGATGGTGCTGCCGTCGCCGGTGCAGACATTCGTGCCGGTGCGGCTGCAGGCGCCCACGCCCACGGTGCACGAGGCGCCGAGGCCGGGGTAGCCCTCGTCGGTGAGACCGTTGCAGTTGTCGTCGCGGCTGTTGCAGGTCTCCGTCGTCGGCGTGACCTGACCCGCACACACGCCGTTCCAGGCGCCGGCCGAGCAGGTCTCGGTGCCGGTGCGGCACACGCCCACGCCTGCGGTGCCGACGGGGCCGGTGTAGCAGCTCCGGGTCACGCCCTCGTCGATGTTCCCGTTGCAGTTGTTGTCGACGCTGTCGCAGACCTCCGTGCTCGGCAACACCTGACCTGGGCAGGTCGAGCCCCAGCTACCCGCCGAGCAGGTCTGCGTGCCCGCGCGGCAGGCGCCCACGCCGTTGGTGCTCGTCGCGCCGGTGTAGCAGCTCCGCGTGAGGCTCTCGTCGACGAGGCCGTCGCAGTCGTCGTCGATGTTGTTGCAGGTCTCCGTGCCCGGCGTGCCCGGCACCGCGTTGCAGGTGGTGCTGAGCTGGTCGCTCGCGCACACCCAGGTACCGTTGCGGCGACAGGCGCCCACGCCAGAGGTGCACGCCACGCCGACGCCCGCGTTGGTCGCGTTGGTCACCGGGCTCGACCAGGTGAGCGAGCAGTAGCCGACCCACTCGTCCGCCGGCGCCGCGGTGCTCGAGCGGAACTGCGAGCTGCCCTCGTGGTGGAAGTACCAGCGGCGCTGCGACGCCGACACCGTGATGGCGCACATGTCGCCGAGGTTGGAGAACGACGCCAGCGTGGTGACCGCGCCCGTGGTGGTGTTGAGCCGCGCCACCCGCGTCGAGCTCTCCACGTAGGTCAGGTAGACGTCGTTGTTGAAGTACTCCGCGACGCCCCAGTAGGAGCCGCTCGCGCAGCTCTGGTGCGTCGGCAGCGGCCAGGTGCCCAGCGTGGTGACCTGCCCGTTGTCGACGTTGATGTTCGTGACCACGCCGGTCACCGCGTCGTGGATCACCACGCGACCCCAGCCCGCGAACAAGCCGAAGCCGTGGTTCACGGTGATGGGCGCGGAGAGGTTCACCACGCCGCCCGTGAGGTCACCGGTGGCGCCGTCGATGGCGAGCAGGGTGTTCACCGTGCCGGTGCCGCCCACCGCGAGCGCCGGGAGCGTGGTCGTCGCGTCGGCGCCCAGGGAGTACACGCGCCCGAGGTGGATGTTCCCCGTGAGGTACTCGTACATCCGCACGGACGCGAGGTCCGTGAGGTTGAACGCCATGCGCACCGTCGCGGTGTCGCCGTTGTAGAACACGCGGCTCGTCGACACCGCGATGCCGTTGCGGTCGTCGCCCGAGACCCCGCTGTGCTCCACGGTGCCGCAGCTCGTGGCGTTCAGGCTGTTGATCTGGAACGTGTTGGGCTGGTACGGGTCGTCGACGCTGCCGTCGCAGTCGTTGTCAACGCTGTCGCAGAGCTCAGACTGCGGCGTCACATCCCCCGTGCAGGTGCCTGGGTAGCCGTTGGTGCAGGTGGTGGTGCCCGGGCGGCAGATGCCGACGTTCTCGGTGTCGGAGGGGCCCGTGTAGCAGGCCACGCTGTTGCCGTTGGCGAGCACCGCGTTGCAGGTGGTGCCCGTGCCATCGAGGCTGCACACGTAGACGCCGGTGGACTCGCACTCGCTGTGGCCCACGGAGCAGGGCTGACCGAGGCCCGTCGGGTTGCCCGAGGCGATGGCCTCGCGGGCCACCACCATCGCCTGCGACGGATACGGGCCGGGGCGCGCGAGCACGGTGAACGACGACGGCCACGTGTTGATGCGCGCGTGGTTCGAGCCCATCGTGATGTCGGCGTTGCGCACACCGAGCATCGCCGGGTGCCCCGGGGCCACGACGTTCCCCGCGTTGTAGCTCCCCGACGTGGACTGGAAGGGCCCGAAGGGAGACATGAAATCCAGGCGCCGGGTGGCCACGTCGTCGGTGACGAAGAGGCCCGTGCCGCCGCTCGCGAGGATCCAGCGCACCCAGACGCGCGGGCCGTTGAGCCTGCCGTGGTTGATCGCGTGCGAGCTCTCGACGAGCACGCGGCCGGTGATCGCCGGGCCCCAGGTGTTGCGCGTGTCGAAGATCGCGCGGCAGGCGTTGCCGGAGCAGTTATTGCCGAAGACGATGAGGTTGTAGGTCGAGAACTGCGACGTGTTCATCGCGCGCAGCGTCGACTCGCTCACCGTGGTCACGATGGCCGAGGAGGGCAGCAGGCTGCGCTCCGTGGTCACGCCCGGCCCGTAGATCAGCACCCGCGGCGTCGAGCTCGGCGGCACGCCGCCGTAGAACGTGTCGTCGGCGATGCCGTTGCAGTCCTCGTCGACGCCGTTGCAGGTCTCGGTGCCCGGCAGGGTCTGCCCCACACAGCTGCCCCAGCTCCCCGCGCCGCAGGTCTCCGTGCCGCTGCGGCAGATGCCCACGCCGCTGGTGCCCGTGGGACCCGTGTAGCAGGTGCGCGTGAGGCTCTCGTCGATGAGGCTGTTGCAGTTGTTGTCCTGGTTGTCGCAGCTCTCCGTGGTCGGGGTCACCTGCCCGGCGCACGTCGAACCCCACGAACCCGCGGAGCAGGTCTGCGTGCCCGGGCGACAGAGGCCCACACCGCTGGTGCCCGACGCGCCGGTGTAGCAGCTCCGGGTCACGCCCTCGTCGCGGCTCCCGTTGCAGTTGTTGTCGACGTTGTCGCAGACCTCGACGCTCGGCGTGGTCTCGCCGGTGCACACGCCCGTCCACCCGCCGGCCACGCAGGCCTCGGCGCCGGGGCGACAGGCGCCCACGCCCTGGGTGCCACTCGGACCGGTGTAACAGCTGCGGGTCACGCCGTTGTCGACGAGGCCGTCGCAGTTGTCGTCGATGTTGTTGCAGGTCTCCGTCGTCGGGAGCTGCTGACCCGCACAGGTGCCCCACGCGCCCGTGGTGCAGACCTGCGTACCCGCGAGGCAGGAGCCAACGCCCGAGGTCCCGCCCGGACCCGAGTAGCAGCTCCGGACCAGACCCTCGTCGACCTGCCCGTCGCAGTCGTTGTCGACGTTGTCGCAGAGCTCGGGCGCGGGCGAGCCCGCGGTCACCGAGCAGATGGTGCCAGAGCCGTCACCCGTGCAGACGATGCTGCCGGTGCGCACGCAGGCGCCCGCGCCCTCGGAGCAGGACATCCCGAGGTTCGGAAAGCCCTCATCGCGCACGTTGTCGCAGTCGTTGTCCTGGCCGTCGCAGATCTCCGTCGACGGGATCACCTGACCGGAGCAGGTGCCCCACACGCCCGCGGAGCAGGTCTCGTTGCCCGCGCGGCAGACGCCCACACCCGCGGTGCCCGTGGCCCCGGTGTAGCAGCTCCGGACCACGCTCTCGTCAACCGCACCGTTGCAGTTGTTGTCGACGTTGTCGCAGGTCTCGACGCTCGGGCGAACCTCACCCGCGCAGGTGCCCCAGCTCCCGACGGCGCAGGTCTGCGTCCCGGCGGAGCA
>JBILLI010000840.1:0-3291 GCA_044376155.1 Polyangiales bacterium | reverse complement strand
GGGCGAACGTCGTGAGGTGCGCACCGACCCGGTGTTGGGCATCGCGCCCGCCGGCATCGGGCTCTCGCTCTCGGGGGTTCTGTGAACCGCTCGCTGATTCTTCTCGCGCTGCTCGTGGGCTGCGCCATCCCTGAGCTCGACCGCGGCGGCGCGATTGTCTGCGGCACGAACAACCTCTGCCCCGCGGGCTTCGCGTGTGAGCTCGGGCGGTGCTGCCCCGCCGACGCGGGGGTGTCGTGCCCGACGCTGCCGCGGGCCTGCGTCGGTTCGTCGACGGGCAGCGGTTGCATCGACGCCGCGAACTTCTACGGCAACTGCGCCCTGCGCGGTGCGTCGACCTGCGGAGGCTTCGAGTGTCTGCCGCGGTCTTCGATGCCCACCGCGGGATTCTGCTTCGTCCCCACCGTGGCCCAGACCTCCTGCACGCTCGCGACGCAGATCGGGAACCCGTGCTGGGACGGCAAGGGCGTCTGTGTTGGCGTGACGCAGCTCGGCTTCGACCCGATGACGTTCTTCGGGCGCAGCGTGTTGTGCCTCCCCACATGCGCGGCGCCCGCGGGCCAGGCGCAGTCTCAGTGTGGCGCCCTCGCGGTCTGCCAGCGGCTCTCGGGCCTCTCCAACGGCGTATGCGCGCCCGACTGCCGCTCGCTCGGCTGCGGCGCGGGCAGCACCTGCGACCGCACCAGCGGCACCTGTCGGCAGTAGTCCGCGACCGATCAGAACACGCTGAGTTCCAGGGCGTTCTCGAAGTGCTCGACCTCGTCGCCGCGCACCGCGACGAAGTCCACCCG
The DNA here is from genome assembly GCA_044376155.1 of Polyangiales bacterium. Taxonomy (GTDB): domain Bacteria; phylum Myxococcota_A; class Polyangia; order Polyangiales; genus JAWKRB01. The sequence continues at coordinate 2,500 of JBILLI010000840.1, read as the reverse complement.
CACGTCGCGCGCGCCGATACTCTGCGCATATCGAAGCGTGGCGTCGTGCAAGCGCTGGCGCTTGCCGCCGCGCAGCGTCTCGCGCGGGTCGACCATCGCGCCAGGACGCGCGGAGCGGACCTCCACGATCACGAGCGTGGCGCCATCCCACGCGACGAGGTCAAGCTCGTCGCGGTCGACACGGACGTTGCGGGCGGTGATGAGAAACCCTCGGGCCGCGAGCCACGTCGCGGCGAGGGACTCCGCGCGGCGGCCCCGCGCGGTGGGGCCGTCACATGCCGAGGGTGCTGGAGCGGACGCAGTACGAGCCACGAACGCCCTCGGAATACTGCTCGCCGGCGAGGTTGGTCACGCAGGTGAAGCCCGTGGGGCACTGGCAGAGCACGCTGGGATCCGTCGTCGAGCGGAGCGAATCGGGAACGCCGCAGCGGCAGGTGCAGTAGACCCGCTCCTGAGACTCAGGCAATCGTCCTGGGCGTGGGGTTGAGGAGGTCGACTCCGCGAAACGGTAGACGAGACAGATGCGCGAACGGCACTGCAGGGACTGCGTCTCGATGTAGACCTCGCTGCCCTGGAAGCACCCCGCGGTGCCACCGTCGCCTGCGCCGGAGTTCACATCGCAACGCTGGCCCTGCGGCCGCGAGGGCGCGCACGGAGAACCAACGTCGTCGTCGCTGCAGCCCATCGCCGTCATCGCAGCGAGGCCCATGAGCAGGTAGAGCGTCTTCACAGGATCTACTTCCGTCTCCTTCGAGCGCCCGTCGCTGCGCCGTCGCAGGACCCTCGCGAAGGGCGCACGGACGCTAACGGAGCCGCGGACCTCCCGTCAAGCGCGATGATCGACCGCGGTCATCCCGCGCAACCCTTCACGTCGATAGACCCTTTGCGGCGGTGCTGCGTCGGGAGGGACGTGAGACCGCCCGGCGCCGCCTCGGGCGCCCGTACCGCCGCGGCGGTGGGAGTTCACTGACCACCCGTGGGGCTGACGGTCGGCCGTTGAGTTGACCCTTCTCTCCGCGGGGCACTTCGCATAGAGTCGCCCCGCCCGCGGGACGGCCCACGTCTGTCACCGTGTGGAGATGGGTTCACACAACCGCTGCGCGAGGTCTCTTCCACGCGCAGAAATCGCAGAGGAACAGGGTCTACGATGGTGCGACGGCGGATCTCGAAGTGGCTGGCAGGCGTTGGCGTCGCGGCGCTCTGCTGGGGTGTGACGATGAGCTCCGCGAACGCGCAGCAGCCGGTGGCGCTCGAAAACCCGGACCTCGCCGCGCAGGCCGAGGCGCCGCCGGCGGAGGGGCCGCCCAGCGAGGCGCTCGCGAACGCCCTGCGGCTCTACCAGCAGGAGCGCTACCAGGAGGCGTCGGTGCAGTTCCAGCGCGTGGTCGAGGGCGAGACCCAGGACGCGCCGGCGAACCAGCAGAAGGCGCAGTTCCACCTGGGCAAGAGCCTTTACCACCTGGGCTTCTACCAGTCGGCCCTCGCGGTCTTCGACGAGATCGTGGAGCGCGGCCAGGCGCACCTGTATTTCCGCGCGACGCTCCAGTGGCTCGCGCAGCTCGCGTCGCAGCTCCCCGAGCCCGCCGACATCGTGCGCCGCGTCGGTCGCTACCCGACCGAGGACCTGAACCAGTTCAACAACGCCGAGAGCCGCAACCTCTACAACCAGCTCCTGTACCTCATGGGCCGGAGCAAGTACCGCGACGGCAACTACGACGAGTCCATCGCGCTGTTCCGCCAGGTGCAGCGCACGTCGCGCTACTACGTGCAGTCGAAGTTCTTCGAGGGCATCTCGCACGTGAACGCGCACCGCTCGCAGCCTGCGGTGGATGCGTTCCGCGAGGTGCTCCGGGCCATCGAGGAGGGCGTCGAGGGCGTCGAGGACGAGGACCGCATGGCGGACCTCGCGTGGCTCGAGCTCGCGCGCATCTACTACTCGACGCGGCACTACGACTCCGCCATCGAGAGCTGGAACCACGTCGACGTGGACTCCGAGTACTGGCTCGACTCCCTCTTCGAGGAGAGCTGGGCCTACTTCCTCCAGCAGGACTATCCCCGCGCGCTGGGGAACATCCACACGCTCAACAGCCCCTTCTTCACCAACGCCTGGTACCCCGAGGCGATGATCCTGAAGTCGGTGATCTACTTCTCGAACTGCCGCTACGACGAGTCCGAGGAGGTCATCGCGCAGTTCAACGACCGCTACGCGGCGCTGCGCCCGGAGCTCGAGCGCTTCCTGCAGCAGTACCAGGACGACCCGAGCTTCTTCCGCTTCCTCCGCGACGTGCGCCAGGGGCAGGGGAACCTCCCGAACCGCCTGCGGCCCGTGGTCGAGAGCGCCTTCGGCGACCGCACCCTGCTGCGCAACATCGAGTACGTGACGCAGCTCGAGAGCGAGGAGCGCCGCCACAACGGGATGCCCGCGGCCTTCCGCAACAGCTCGGTGGGCGCGCGCATCATCCAGGACATCTCCGTGGCGAAGAGCTTCGCCATCGAGAAC
>JBILLI010000454.1:0-6273 GCA_044376155.1 Polyangiales bacterium | reverse complement strand
CATCGGGCCTCAGCAATCCCGACCGCATGAAGGACCTCGCCGACGTGCAGGAACTCATCCGCCACGCTGGCCTCGCCGCCTCGCTGGCCGAGGTCCTCGACGCCTCCGTTCGCGCCGAATACACGCGGATCTGGAACGCGACGCGTCGCACCGACGAAGACGACGAGGCGTGACGTGACCCGCGGGTCTCCCCGCGCGGGCGGCGCTTCAGGTCGGCGGCAGGAAGCGTTGGTCGACCGCGTACTCCTGCACGCAGTGCCGCACGGTCGTGCAGTGCGGACCGAGCCCGTGCGACGGGCAGGCGGGCTCGTTCTCAGGATGGATGTCTGTGCCTTTGCGGGTCCCATGGGGCGTCCGGTGACACTTCGGGAACCCCGGGCTCGCGTAGCTCTGCCCCGCCTTCAACCCGATCCACGAGCTCCGGGAGGGGATGAGCAGGATGGGAAACGCACCCGACGCGACCCGCGCGTTACGCCTCGTCGGGTTCGCCCAGGCGCTTCAGCACGGGCGCTGACACGACCCACGGGGGACCGCCCTCGGACTCCGGCGTCCAGAAACGGCTCTCGTCGGTGACGGCGCAGTCCGGCGCGCGCAGGTGGTGCAACGACACCGGCAGCGCGTCTCCCGCGGTGCGTACGGTGACCACGGCGCGCTCGCCGTTGAGGACCACGGTGACCTCGCGGCGCCAGTCCGCCGGCGGCGACTCCCCTGGGACCCACTGCGTATCGGTGAACGCGAGGTGGGTTCCGTCGGTGAGGGCGAAGATCCAGTAGGCGCTGCCGTCGCCGCCCGGATCCGAGGCGGTGACCGCGCGGTGTGCGGTGAAGGAGATCTCTTCGACCTCGGCGGCGCGGGCGCGGTGGCGGACGTCGAAGTCCGCGAAGCGGCGTGCGCGATCAGCGCGCTGTCGTCGGACGCCGAGGGCGGCGATGACCATCAGCGACGCGCCGAACAGCGACAGCATCACGCGCGGTACGGCCTCGCCGAAGCGCTGCGCCCCGAGGAGCACCGCGAGGCCCAGGACCGCGAGCACGATCACGTCCGAGGCGCTCTCGTGGGCGCGCCACGCGTCCTTCGTGCGCTGCGTTCGGGCATCGAGGATCGCGCGCTCCTCCGCGGAGGGGGGCCGTCGGGTGCGGGTCGTCGTCACCCGCGCAAGGGGACCGCGGGGTGCGTCGGAGGGCAACTCTTCGGCGCGCGCGGCGCAGGGCGCGCACCGCGGATCATGTTGCGCGCCGGCAAGCTCACCCCCCCTCACGCCCGCTCGCCGCGCGCACGGCGCGTTCGAGCTCGTCGGCGCGGGCCTCGGTCAGCGCGAGCACCTCGACGAAGGTGTTCGTCTCGACGTCGTAGTCCACGGTCTCGACCACCGCGTCGGCCAGCACCAGCGTGCGCGCCTCGGCCCAGCCTTCGGGCACGCTGCCTCCGTATTGAAAGCGATGAACGAACACCCCGCAGCGCGCGTCTTCGGGCGGGAGGAACGCGGCTTCGAGCGCGCACGACACCCCGAAGCCGTTGCTCTCCAGCGGCACGTTGCGCCGGGCGCGTGACGCGGCCCGAAGCTCCGAAAGGTGTCGGTCGACGACGGCGGAGTCCATGGGCGCACCGTAGCGTCGGCACACGGTGCCCAACAACAAGACCCGCGAGTTCGACGCGGAGTGCGCCCTCCCTCGTCGACGCCCTCTGCGCGCGCGAGCGCGCCCTCCCGTCGCCCGCAGGCCTTTCATCCGATGGGGCTCACGTTCCGCTCGCGCGCCCAGGAGTCGCTCTTTCTCGCGACGGTGCACGTGCACGACGGGACGCTCCCCGACACCGCGTCCTTCGACCACACCCTCTTCGTGCAGGGCGCGGTCGATGACGCGCAGTGGCACCCCAGCGCCTCGCTGCCGCACGACGACCTCGTGCGGCGCGCGAAGGGTGTGCTCACGGGGGCCGAGCGGGTGTGGCGTCGAGCGCTGAAGGGCAGCGCTCCGGAACCGCGACGTGACGGTCCCGAGCGTCTGATCGCGAGGGGTCACGGGCGCGTGCGACGGTGCGGCAGAAGACGAAAGGATCGTTGTGCGCAGCAGCAACGACCGTGGCGCGCCCGCAAGAATGCCTCGGACTCAGTCCGCGCCGCGGCGCTCCTGCAACCAGCGCGTGAGCCGGCGCTCATGCTCGCCCAGGAGTCGATCGAACTCCCGCACCTGCTCAGGACGAAGCACCTCGCGGATCCGAGCCGCGGTGTTCATGCGGAGCGCCCGCGCCTCGGGCTCGACGCGACGGCGCAGCCCGCGCTGCCCCTCGGCTTGCACGCGCAGGATCTCGTGCAACCGCTGGGACTGAACGTCGTCCAGCCCGAGGCGGTGGCGCAGGGCCGTCTCCAGCGCGCGCCGCGGCCCTTCGTCCGGCGCGGCGTCGAGGTAGGCCAGGGCCCCGCGGAGATGCATCCAGCGTGTGAGTCCGGCGCCCGTGAGGCCCCCGAGCGCGAACATCCCCGCCAGCGCGAGCGCCGCCCGGGCCTTGGCTCCCTTCAGTGCCATGGGGCCTCCAGCGCCTCGCTGACCACCGCCTGCGCGAGCGCCGTCGACCGATCGAGCACCACGAGCCACATCGCCGCAGCGGTGAGGGCCGCAAGCGCGATCGCGCGCGGCGCCATTCGCACGATGGCGCTGAGGGCCCCGGGGCGCGTCGCCCGCAGCACGGCGTCCAGGAGGTGCGGCGGCGGCCGCAGGTCCTCGGTCCGGGCGCGGAGTTGTTCCAGCCTGCGGTCGGTGTCCAACGGCTCAGTCACGGCCAATCCTCTCCCGCAGCGTGGCCCTCGCGCGGACCAGACGCTGCTCCACGGAGCCCTCAGAGATCCCCAGAATTTCTGCGGTCTCGGCGCTCGTCCAGCCCTCCAGCTCCTTCAGCACCAGCGCGGCGCGCTGCGACGCGGGCAGGGCGTCGAGCCACCGTCCCAGCTGCGCCAGCGCGAGGCGCGCGTCGGCCTCACGCACGCCGTCGATCGCGGTGTCGCCCTCCCCGGGGGCGCCTCGCACGCAGCGCGTTCAGCGCGGTGTTCACGGCGATGCGATGGAGCCAGGTCTCGACCTTCGCGCGCCCGTCGAAGTCTCCGCGCAGCAGGGCGTCGTGCGCCTTGACGTACACCTCTTGCGTCACGTCCTCGGCCTCGGCGGCGTCGCCCAGCATGCGGGCGCAGAGCCGGTGAACGCGCGCGATCGTGGCCTCGACGAGCTGCGCGAACGCCCGCTCATCGCCCCTCGCGGCGCGCGCTGCGAGCTGCGAGGGGTCATGACCCATCGCGGGCGCGTTCATGGCACCGCCATCCCGCGAGGGCCGAGCGCAGGCACACGCAAAGACCGAGGCGCTCGCGAACAGCCCGTCTCATGCCAGGTTCGACTCCCACGCGACGGGTCTCCCTACGGTCACGCCTTCGCGCGGCGCCGTCATCGACGCAGGCCCGTGCGCGCGCGGTAGAGCCCGAAGCCGGGCGCGCGCGGGTCCCGCGCATAGTAGAGAACGAAGGCCTCGTCACGGCCGAGGAAGTACTCCGGGTCCATGCGGTTCAGCGTGCGGGCCGGGGAGATGCGACGCAGCGGGCCGCCGTCGAGGTCGGCGATCCAGATCTCCGCCGGGAACATGCTCGGCGCGCGACCGCCGTCGAGCACGAGGAAGCTCGCGTAGCGGCGCCCTGCCCAGTCGAAGGGCTCGAACGACGCGGCCATCATGGGCGCGACGAGGTCGCTCCGGGGCTCGATGCGTCGGGCGATGCGGAACATCCCAGAGACCGGGTCGCGGCTGTACACCGCCCCGACGGCGGTGCTGTCGATGCCGCCCACGAGCACCCGCTCGCCGCCCACGACGCCGGGGAACGCGTCGACGTGGTCGTGAGGCTCGGCGGTCACGGCGACCGGCGCCGCGTCGAAGGTCGTGAGGTCGACGGCGCGCACCTGCAGCCGACCGGCGGGGTCGTTGAAGCCCCAGAGCAGCTCCGGCGCACCCGGGAACCAGCGGAACACCGTGACCACGAATGACGGCGAGGTGCCGTTGAAATCGATGCGCCCCTCGGTGAGCGCGCGGACCCGCTGCGGCACCGTCGTGTCGAGCACATGGATCTGCGGGCGGCCCGACGTGTCGTTCGCCAGGAACGCGATCAGCGCCCCGCGGCGCCCGGGGATCCGCGTCGGATACGGGTACGCGCGGGAGGTGTCCGGCGGCGTCCCGAGGGTCTCGACGGTGGCCGCCCGCGCGCCGGTGGGACGCACCACGAGGAAGCGATCCGCCGCATCGACCGTTACGAAGAACCCTCCGCGGTCGTCGACGCCCCACTGCGGCGCCGCGCGAAACGGGATCTCACCGAGCCGAAAGCCCCTGCCGTCGGGGGGATCGAGGGAGGCGTCGACGGGGTCGAGGGCGCAGCTCCAGACAGGGCCCGGCACGCCGCCGGTGGACTCCTGCCAGACCATGAAGCGCATGTCGGGCGAGAGCTCGACGCTGAAGTACCCGACGCTGGGATCGCCCAGCCGCGTCTCTTCCGCAACGAATGTAGGGTCCGCCACGTCAGGGGCCACCGCAGCGTCGCCTGCATCCCTCGCCACCAGCACGTCGGGCGCGGCATCGGGCGCGGCATCGGGCGCGGCATCGGGCGCGGCATCGCGCGGAGCTGGCTCGGCGGCGCAAGCCGAGAGGGCGACGAAGGCCAGCCAGACGATCTTCTGCATGAAGCCTTGGACACGCGAGGCCGGCGCCGACCTACGCGCGTGGTGCGCCGATTTACGATCGAGGCGCGAGCGGGAGACGGCGTGCTCAGCCCCACCTTGGGCATCCCCTCATTCCCGCGGGATGCCTACGCGCCGGGGTTCGCCAGGCGTCAACGGCGGGTCCACTCCGCGTCGCCCGCGATGCGGGAGGCTCGGTCTGACGCGAGCCAGGCGATGGCTGCGGGATCCTGCCGCGCGGTCGCGTCGAGGAAGGCGAGCATCGTCGCGCGGAGCGCGCGCGAGAGGCGGACCACCCGCGGGTCGGGGTCGTTGAGGTTCTCGAGGTTGAAGGTCTCGTGCCCCCCAACGCCGCGCGGGAGACGGGAGAACAGCAGGCGCCGCGTGCCGTCCGCGGGTTGCAGATCGAAGGCCATACGCCGCACCGCGCCGGTGAGCCCGGGGGTGTCGTTCTTCACGTCGTTGTCGCCGGTCATCACCAGCACGGGGCCGCGCACGGCGCCGTAGGAGCTGCCGCCAGATTCGTTGAAGTACCCGAAGTAGCCCGGGCCCGCGGGGCTCACCATCACGCTCGCGATGGGACGTCGATCGGGCATCGTGAAGCGAGGGATGCTCGCCGTGAGGCGCCGCGTCGCGCCGAAGAGCATCGACGGAGCGCGCGACCCGCCGGACCAGCCGGCGACGATGACGCGGTCAGGGTCCGGCGTGGGACGGCCCGGTCCCGCGACCATGGCCACGAGCGCGGGGATCTGGTCGAGCACGGCGATCACGTCCCGAGGCCGGGCGATCGTGACGAAGGGGGCCTCGGTGTCGTTGGGATCTGTGCCGTCGCGACACTCACTGGTCGGGACGGAGGCGATGGTGCAGAGCGCCGCGGCCGTGGTGGTGTCGAGGGTCACGTGCGCGAGGTGGACGACGACGTACCCGGCCGCCGCGATCGTGTCGCCCCACGCCTCATTGCCCAGGTGGCCCGTGTTGAGCAGCCCGCCACCGTGGGACCAGACCACCACCGGGTACGTCCCCGTCCTCTGCGGATAGCGAATCAAGATCGGAAGCACGCGCCCCGTCATCGGGTCGGTGATCGCGAGCGGGCGGGTCCCCGCGCAGCCCACGCACGCCACGGGGAGCCGCTGGCCGGTGTACTCACACGCCGCGGGCATGGCCGCGCAGTCGATCGCGCCGTCCGGAGCGATCACGTCTCCCGCGACCGACGCGTCGTCGGCGGGGGTGCGCGCGTCCGCGGCGACGGGGGCGTCGACCTGCGCGTCGCGCGTCGCGCGCTCGTTGCCACCGCACCCCGCGAGGAGCGCCGAGCACGCGGCCGCGCGCAGGCGTGTCGCCACGAAAGCCCCCTGAATGCCTTGATCAACCACTCTACACATTGTCGTCGGAAGCCGACATGCCGGTCAAGCATCCGACTCTCCGCTGAAGTTCGGGGTATGGGAGGGGCGTGGGGCCGGCGCTCACGACTTCACGATCCTCCGCGTGACGATGGTCGGGCTGTTCCAATACGGACAGGTGGGCGGCGGCTCGACGCGGCAGAGTCTCGCGCGGAGATCCGAGACGCCGGCGG
>JBILLI010000425.1:0-6589 GCA_044376155.1 Polyangiales bacterium | reverse complement strand
CGCGGCTGCCTCGCCCTCACCCTCCTGCTCACGGCGTGCTCGCAGGAGCGCACGCCGCCGCCCACCGCCCGCCTCGCGCCGCTGTCGGCCCGCGCGGGTGATGAGATCGTGCTCGATGTGTCGGCGGGCGGTGACGCGCTGCTCGCGCGCGTGCTCCCTGCCCCCGAGCAGAGCGACGCGGATCGCACCCTGCGCGTGCGGCTGGTGACGTCGAACGGCCTGCGCCGCTGGCACTTCGGTGACACGCCGGTCATCGAAGCACGCTTCGTCCCGCGCGGCGAGGCGCTGCTGGTGATCACCACGACCCACGCGCTCGTGCGCCTCGACGGCCCCGACGCCACCCCCCGGGTGCTCGATGAGCACGTCTTCGGTCCGTTGAGCCTCGACGCCCTCGGGCGCGCGGCGGTGTACACCCGCGGAGAGATGCCCGAGCTCCAGGTGGTGCGCGCGGACCTCGCCACAGGAGAGACCCGCGCCCTCGCGCCGTCGCTGGTGCCCGCGTGGTGCCCGACCCTCGCGGGGGATGGCCGTGAGGTGATCACCGTGGCCTCACCCGAAGGCACCCCGGCGCTGTGGCGCATTCGTCCCGACGCCCCGCCCACCCGCTGGGAGCTCCCCGCCGACACCGCCCTCCCCACCGGACCTTCGGCCCCGGTGGTGTTCGGCGACCTGCTGGTCTACGAGTCCGACGGCGCGCTGCACACCCTGGGCTTCGACGGCACCCGACGGCGCGCGCTGCCTGGGGTGAGCCTCCCGGTGCTCACGGTGGGTTCCCCCACGCTGCTCGCCCACGACGCGCGGCACCAGCCCGTGACCCTGCTCCCCCGCGACCTGGACGCGCCGCGATGAGGCGCGCCCCTCTCCCCGTCCGGGGCGATCGGGCGTGCGCGGTCGCAGACCGTCATCCGCGTCCCTTCTCCCGTCTCGGGTCCGTGACCCCCATCCCCGGCCCTTCCCCCGCCTCGGGGGAAGGGTGGAGAACCGCTGACGGAGGAATGGTCCAGTCGTCTCAAAACGCCTGGGGTGCAACGCTTTTCGCCTCACACTGCCCGTCGTCTCGTCGCGTGGACCATTCCTCTGACCGTGGTTCTCCACCCTTCCCCCGAGGCGGGGGAAGGGCCGGGGATGGTGGCCGTGCGCGCGCGTTCACCGCCCTCGTGCTCACCGCCCTCGCGCTCGTCGCCGCGCCCGCGTCGGCGCAGCTTCGTCACCGACGTCCCGTGGCCAACGCGCCCGACATTCGCTACGGCTTCGACAACAACGGCGGCGGCGGGTGTCGCGACTACAACTGCGGCTCGCGCTGCTACGACGGGCACTCGGGCACCGACATCTCCCTGCCCGTGGGCACCGCGGTGCTCGCCAGCGCCGCGGGCACGGTCACCGCGACCAACAACGGCTGCGCCAACACGGGCTACGTCGGCAACCCCTGCGGCGGCCGCTGCGGGAACTACGTGCAGCTCCAGCACAGCGACGGGTCGGTCACGATCTACTGCCACATGCAGCGCGACTCCCTGCGGGTCTCTCGCGGGCAGCGCGTCACCTGCGGGCAGACCCTGGGGCGCTCGGCCAGCTCGGGGAGCTCCTCGGGCCCGCACCTGCACTTCGGCTATCGCCGCACCGCGTCCGCCGCGTCGCAGGACCCCTTTCGCGGGCGCTGCTCCTCGGGCTCTGGCGTGTGGACCGAGCAGCGCGCGTACCCGGGGATCCCCGGCGCCACCTGCGCGTGTGCGCCCAGCGCCGAGACCTGCAACAACCGCGACGACGACTGCGACGGACGCGTCGACGACGGGCTCACCCGCGACTGCTACACCGGCCCCGCGGGCACCAGCGGACGCGGGGTCTGCCGCGGCGGCACCCAGACCTGCAGCGCGGGGAGCTGGGGCGCGTGTGCCGGGCAGGTGGTCCCGGGCGCGGAGAGCTGCAACCGACGCGACGACGACTGCGACGGCACCGTCGACGACGGCGTCTGTGCGAGCGACGCGGGGACGCGACCCGACGTGGTGATCCGCGACGCGGGGACGCGACCCGATGTGGTGGTCCGTGACGTGGTCGACGTGGTCGACGTGAGCCGGGTAGACGCCGCGGTCGAAGATGCCACGGTCGACGAAGACGCCACGGTCGACGAAGACGTGGATGCCTTCAAAGACGCCGAGATCGCAGACCTCGGACCCGAAGAAGACGCCGACCCCGGCTTCGACCGCGAAGACCCCACGGTCACCGGGTGCGACTGCCGCGTCGGGGTTGTTCACTCCCCGCGGGGCGGGGCCCTCGCGCTGCTCGCCCTCGGCCTCGTGCGCGCCCGACGCCGTCGTCGACGTTGATCGGGAACCTTTCGCCCCATCGCCCACTCCCACCCAGAACGACCCGTGCGACGCATCACCCTGCTCCCCATTGCCCTGCTCGCGTGCCGTAGCGTGGCCCCGGCGATCGTTCGCCCTCCCACGACCGCCGCCCTCGCCGAGACACCGCCCCCCGCCCCCGACGAGACCCCCCGGGTGCGCGCCCGGGAGTTCGCGCCGATGCCCCGGTGTGAGGCCAGCGACGCGCTCACCGTCGCCCGCACCACCGCGGGGGTCGCGGCCGAGGCCGCCCTCGCGCGGCGCGGAGATGGAGGCCTCGCGGCGTTTCTGGCGATCCCCGCGGGGGAGCGGGTGCCGCGGTTGATGCTCACCGCCCTCGGCGCCCAGGGGGTGCGACAGGGTGACGGGGACGTGGCCCTGCTCGACGCGGGAGAGTCCCCGGGCGCGCCCGCGCTCCTCGCGGTGGCAGACGGCTACCTCCTCGCGTGGCGCAGCGGACCACCCGGACGACAGCAGGTCCGCCTGCGCACCCTCGACGCGCGAGGTGTGCCCGCGGGCCCGGTGCGCACCCTCGGTCGCGCGGGGTTCGTCGGCGCGATCACCCTCCGCGCGGTGGGCGCGCAGACCGCGGTGGCCTTCGCGTCTCGCGACGACCGCCACCCCAACGCGGGACGCACAGATGAAACCCCCTGGGCCCCAACACTTTCGGTGCACCTCGGGGAGCGCGTGGTGGAGATCGCGGCCCCGCCCGGCGGGGCGTTCACGGGCGAGGCCCCGCGGTTGACGGGAGGCGCCTCGGGGCTGCGCGTGTGGGCGCTCTCGGCCCGCGCCGACGGCACCGCGGCCGACGAGCACGCGCTGCTCACGCGTCGGGTCGACACCGACGACGCGCTGCACCTCGTGGCCCGCGACCTCGACCACGTCGACGCCCTCGCCCAGGGCGATCACACCCTGCTCACCTGGCGCGCGCGGGTGGCGCGACACGACGTCGCCCTGCGCGCGGCGATGCTCGGTGAGGACCTCGAGTCCGATGCGCCGCCCGTGACCCTCGCGACCTTTCGCGGCGCGGCAGGGATGCGCCCCACGGTGTTCCCGCTGGGCGGCGGGCCGCTCGGGGTCTTCGCGCTCGCGCGCCTCGCCGACGACGCCACGGCCTCGGTGAACGTCGCCGCCCTCGACGCGCAGGGCGCCCCCCTGGGACGTGCCCCTGCCCTCACCAGCACGCTCGTGCGCAGCGCCGCGGTGGCCCTGAGCCCCGCGCCGGAGCGGTCCACCGATCCGCTCGCGTGGGCCCTGCTCGACGGACGCGACTCCGCCGACGGCCGCCCCACCCTGCTGCTCACGCGCGTCGGGTGTGACCCGCAGCGCCCGGTGCCCGCGCTGGACCTCCACCCCGGCGCCTGGGTGCAACGCCTCGCCGCCCCCGAGGCCGCGCCCGTGGACCTCGCCCACCTCGAAGGTGTTCCCGTGGCGATGAGCTGCGAGACCCGCGCCACGCGTCCCTTCGTTACCCATGTGAGCGGCGACGAGAACGACGCGCTGCGCGGGAGCACCGCGGCGCTGCGCATGACGCCAGCGGGGGCGCAGCTGTGGGCGGTGATCCGCACCGAGCAGGGGCGCACGCGGCTGGTCACCACCACGGTGAACGCCGCTGGCCTTGCCGCGCCGCCGCGCACCGTGCGCGAAGGCGACGTGGGCCTGCCCCCCGAAGCCCGCCCCCTCGACGCGCTGCTCCCCGCAGGACGGCTGCGCGACGGAGACACCGTGCTCGACGGGATGCGCCAGGGCACACAGCCCGTGGCCCTCCTCGGCCGCGCCGACCCGGTCGCCGACGACGTCGCCCGCACCGTGGCCCTCGCGCGCGGTGACACCCTCGACCCCTTCGCGGATCCCCTCGGTCACCCCCGCGGCGCGGTGCTGCTCGGGCCCGGTGCGCGTGACGAGGCGGGCGCCCTCGGGATGCTCTTCACGGATCAGAACGTCTTGCGCCGCAGCGAGATCGTCGACGGTGTGGCCCGCGCGCCGCGCTCGCTGCTGCAGGCCCTGCCCGGGGGCGGAGGGCTGCTCGCGGGGGCGTGGAGCGGCGCCGCGCGGTGGGTGGTGCTCGCGACGGGGGAGGGCGAAGACGGTCGCTCGGTGGGCGCGTTGACCCTCGCGCGGGTGGAGCGCGAGGGGGTGCGTGGGGTCACGCGGCTGTTCCCCGAGGATGGGAGTGTGATCCCGCAGCAGGTGTCGCTGGGGGTCGCCGGGGAGCGGGTGGTGGTGCTCTTCCCCCGCGCGGAGCAGGGCGGCGCGGTCACGTGGAGCTGGGCGGACCTGCGCTGCGCGGTCCCGGGAGGTGCGCGATGAGGGCGTTGGTGTGGGCGATGGTGCTGGCCACGTCGGGGGCCTTCGCGCAGACCCGTGAGCCGTTGTGCGCGATGACCCGCGCGCGGCGGCTGGCGAGCGCGCCGGTGCTGCTCGCCGAGGGCAGTGACTTCATGGCCGCGCAGCCGTTTCGACGTCCTGCGACCGACGGTGCGGCCTTCGTGGTGGCCGCGCGAGACCCCGACGAGACCCTGCGCGTAGGCGAGCGACGAGGGCTCCCGCGGGCGCTTACGGAGCTGGAGTATCAGGGCCCCGCGGCGCCGTCGTCGCGCGGTCCGGGCCTGGTGATCTTTCGGGTCGACGCCGACCTCGCGGTGCGGGGGACGCCCGTGCGACTGCCCGATCCCGTGAGCTCCACGCGGGGGGACGAGACCTTTCCGCCGGGCATCCCCGCGGCGGTGACGGTCGACGGCGGCGTGCTCGTGGTGCAGCACGTGGGCGGGGATCTGTACGCCACGCTGGTCCCGCCCGAGGGGGCGCCCGGCGCGCTCACCCGGGTCGCCGAGGCGCCGCTGGTGGTGCGCGGTCACCGGGGTTTCGTGTGGCTCAGCGCGGCGCCCGATTTGCGCAATGGGCAGCGCGGCGCGGTGGTCTTCGCGGGCACGGCGCAGGGCGAGGTGATCACCGTGCGGCTCGGCGGGGATGGCTCTCGGGTGACCGAGCCGCGCTTGTGGCAGCAGCGCGTGGGCGGGGCGATGCAGCTCGTGGCGCTGCGCGAGGGGGCGCGGCACATCGCGCTGTTGGAGCGTCCGGTGCGGGGCACGTCGCTCGACGGCGCGCAGGCGCGGGCGCAGGTGATGGTGCAGCTCAGCGCGAGCCTTGATCCCGAGGGCGAGCCGATGGCGCTGGGGTTGGGTCCGTACGAGACCGTGGCGGTGCCGCGGAGCGACCGGCTGGTGGTCGCGCAGTGGGCCGAGTCGCGGGGCTTCGCGGTGAGCACGCTGCCCCTGGCGGGTGACCGGGTGCAGGTGGAGACCCCGCGCATCTGGACCACCGAGCGCTTCGACGGCGTCGCGCTGGGTCATCGCGCGGTGCTCGGTCCTGCGGGGGTGATCTATGACCTCATGCTCCACGGGGACGACGTGGCGGGTGGGCTGCACGCCTACGCGACCTTTCTCCCCTCAGCCGGGACACCGTTCAGTCGCCGCGACGTGATGCCCCTGCGCGCGCGGGTGGTGGCACGCCCCGCGCTGCTCCCCGCGGAGGACGGCTTCGTCGCCGTGATGGGCGTCTACGACGAGCTCGGCGGCGGCATCGACGCGGTGCACGTGCGCTGCGAGATGGTGACCCTGCCGCCCACGACCCGCTGACGCGCGCGCCATCAGGATCACTTCAATTGGTTCGCACGCGCTTGCCCGCGACCCATCGCGCGAGCTCGCGGTCGTCGAGCGCGAGGGCGCGCTGATGCACGGCGTCGCGTCCATCGCGGGCGATGCGTCGGCGGAAGCGGGTGAGCTCCTCGTCGGTGAGCACGCGGCGCAGGCGGGCTTCAAGGCTCCCGAGCACGCGACCGTCGGCCTCCCCTTCGAGGCGCCCACGCGCTTCGCCTTCGCGGCGGCCTTCGCGGCGGCCTTCGAGGCGGCCTTCGAGGCGGCCTTCGAGGCGGCCTTCTGCGCGCTGCTGCTCCTTCCATGCGTAGTAGCGAGAGAGGTCGACGGCCATGGTGGGATCCTCCGTGGGGGCGCTGAGGGTGGCGTAGTGTACGAAGAGCCCGACGATCTCGTCGAGTGTGTCGGGCGTGAGGGGCACCGAGGGGAGCGCGTCGAACGCACCTTCGCGCGTGGCGTCGCGTCCGAGCAGGCGCAGCAGCACGGTGTCGCCGGTGCGCGGGAGCTCGTCGAGCACGATCACGCGGAGGCCGTAGGCGTTGCGGTAGATCCCAGGGGTCTCCCCGTCGGCGGCGAAGCCCAGGGATTGCAGCG
>JBILLI010000424.1:0-6594 GCA_044376155.1 Polyangiales bacterium | reverse complement strand
GAGCGCGAGGGTCACGTCGGCGGGTGGAGTCCTGCGCTCGGCGCACCAGAGGTGGCCGTAGGCGAGCAGGCGGTGAAGGTCGCCGTGGCGAAACTCCCGCGCGCGGCTCTTGAACTCCACCAGCATCACCGCCCGCAGGTGGCGCCAGAGCCCCCGCAGGCTCTGCCCCTCGTCGCGGTCGTCGCGTGGGTGACCGGCGCGCAGCGTGATCACATCGTCGACGCGGAGTGGCTCGGCGGCCAACGCCACCTCGGCGTCGACCTCCGCCCATGACGGACGGCGCTCCCGGAGGAACACCGTGAACGCCGGATGCCACGCCGTGCGCGTCGTGCTCATGCCCGACACAAAGCGCGCTCCGTGCCAGAAATGCCTGCCTTGAAATCACACGATAATTGCCTCGCAGAGTGGCGAAAGGGGGTGGCGAAGGGGTGGCGACGTCGCCACCCCCCACGACCTGGTGGAAGAACGCGAGGGCAGCGGCCGACCGGGACTCGGAGAGGGGCGCGGTGGAAGAACGCGAGGGCAGCGGCCGGGAGGCGCTCACCCGTCGAGGATGTACTCGAGGAACTGCGCGGTGTAGCGCGTGTCGGTGTAGATCTGGAGGTACCGCCGCATGCACGCGACGGCGCGGGCCCGTTCGCCCATCTGCCGCAGCGTGACGCAGAGCAGCCGCTGCTCGGGCTCGGTGGTGGCGCGGCCTTGCAGCGCGTTCACGATGCACCGGTTCACCGCGGCGCTGGAGCCGCCTGTGCGCAAGCAGACCTGGGCCTGCTCCATCGCCGCGCTCCCCTGCGACGAGGGCGGGGGGCGTGGCGGGATCGCGGGTCGCGGCTCGGCGCGTACCACCGGCGGCAGCGGGAGCGTTGTCGGCGCGGGCGCAGCGGCCGGGGCGTCGGGGGGCGGCGTCGGGGGGGCGGAGGTTCGCGGGGAGAGGAGCACGAAGGAGCTCAGCGCGCCGAGCGACGCCGCCGTGACGAGGGCGACCTGCACGCGGGTCACCCGTCGCGGCCGGATCGCGCCTGCGGCGTCCGCGGCGGGCGTCCGGTAGGGCTGCGCGGTGGGGGACATCGCCGCGGAGTGTACCAGGGTCAGCGAAGCAACTGCGCGTCGTGGGCCCAGCAGCGCGGGGTGGCCTCGCCGAAGTACACACACGCGCCGTCGGTGCGCAGGGTCGCCCCGCGGTCCGCGCTCACGAGCTCCCCCACGCGGTGGAGGTGCCCCTCGGCGGTGTGCACAAAGAGCGTGCGCCACGCGCGGGCCGCGCGATCGAGCTCCATCGCCGCGCACACCTCCCCGCAGCCGGGCGCGAGGTCACGCCCCTCGACCACGAGCACGCGACGTCCGCCGAGGAACACGGGCGCGCCCCACTGCAGCGCGACGTGCTGCCCGGGGGTGAACTCCGCGGCCACCTGGTGGGACCAGCGGCCGTTGGCCCACACCAGCGTGGTGAGGGAGCGCGCGACGTGCGGCGTGGAGAGCGTGAGCAGCAGGCCGCCCGGGTCACGGAGCGTGGTCTCCAGCGGCGCGCTGGACTCGATGTCCCCACCGAGGGTGGGCAGCCCCACGGCGTGCCAGAGGGTGGCCACGAGCACGTTCGCGAGGGCCTCCTCCAGCGAGGTGGGATCGGCCTGCGCGGGCGCGCTGGCGGCGAGGGTGGCGACGAGGCAGAGGGCGGCGGCGCGGGGGGCGGTGTGCTTCATCGGGCGTCTCCTGCAGCGAACGACGCCGAGCCGCGGGCGGGTCTGACCCGCGCCGGACGATTTCTCGCCCCCCACGGACCGCCGCGCGGTCTCGCGTCCGCGACGGATCCCGAAACGTCGCGTACGGTCGCCGCGGTCGCAGGCACCGAGGGAGCGAAGGGTGAATACGCGCAGCGCAGTCCATGCCCCACACGCAGGGGCGCGGTCATGGTGAGCCTCTCCGAGGCGCTGATGTCGCTCGCGGTGGCGGTGGCCGCGGGGCTGCTGCTCGGCGTCGAGCGCCAACAGAACGCCCGCGCGCAGCAGAAGAACGAGTTCGGCGGCATTCGCACCTTCCCCCTGATCGCCCTGCTCGGCGCCCTCGGCGCGCTGGTGCGCCCGGTCGCGGGCCCGTGGCTCCTCGCGGGGTCGTTCCTCGGCGTGGTGGCCTTCGTCGCGGTCTCGCACCACCGCGCGTCGGCCGCGGGCAGCATCGGCGTCTCCAGCGAGATCGCCGCGCTCGTGGCCTTCGCGCTCGGCGCGGTCTCGGCGACGCACGGGCTGATGACCGACGCGACGCGGCACCTGCTCGTCGGCGCGTCGGCGGCGCTCGCGCTCGCGCTGCTGGCGATGAAGAAGCCCCTGCACGGCTTCGCGTCGCGCATCTCCGAAGACGACCTCACCGCCACGGTGAAGTTCGTGAGCCTCGCGCTCATCGTGCTGCCCGCGCTGCCCCGCGGGACCTACGGGCCCCTGGATGTCCTCTCGCCCTTCAAGATCGGCAAGATGGTGGTGCTCATCGCGGGCATCAGCTTCGCGGGCTACATCGCCGCGCGCGTGGTGGGCGCCGCGCGGGGACTGCTCGTCGCGGGGCTCCTGGGCGGGCTGGTGTCGTCCACCGCGGTGACGCTGACCTACTCGGGCCGCGCGCGCAGCGAGCCCGCCCTGGCGCCGCTCTGCGCCGTGGCCATCACCGCGGCGTGCTCGATGATGTTCGCGCGGGTGCTCGTGGTGGTGGGGATGGTCCACCGCCCGCTGCTCGCGTCGCTCGCGCCCTCGTTGGGCGCCATGGCGTTGGTGGGCTTCGGCGCCTCGTGGTGGTTCTACCGGCGCGCCGCGGGCGAGGACGTCAAGGGCGAGGGCGAGGGCCCAGGCGCCGCGCTGCGCAACCCCTTCGAGCTGCGGCAGGCGCTGTCGTTCGGGCTCGTCTACGCCGGGGTGCTGTTCGTCGCCAAGGCCGCGCAGACGTGGTTCGGCTCGGCGGGCCTCTACGCGTCGGCGGTGCTCGCGGGTCTCACCGACGTCGACGCGATCACCCTCTCGGTGACCGAGATGAGCCGCGCGGGGCTTGCTGACACCTCGGCCACCACGGCGATCGTCCTCGCCGCGGTGACCAACACCGCCGTGAAGGCGGGCATCGCGCTGTGGACGGGTGGTCCGCGGGTGGGGCGCGGGGTGGCGATGACCCTCGGCGCGGCCCTGGCGACGGGCGCCGGGGCGCACCTCGCGCTGCGCTGATCTACAGCTTCGCGACGATCTCTTCGGTGACGGTCCAGAGGCGCTCGGCCATCGCGAGGTCGCGGCCGTGGGCGGAGCTCTCGGCGACGTTGCAGTCGGCGAGGTACTGCCCGTTGATCGCGCCGGCGGCGGGGTTGGCCGCGGCCCAGCACTGCGTCGCCGCGCCCTGCGGCACGGTCTTCATCGCGATCGCGGCGGCGATGGGCTGCAGCGCCCGCGCGACGGGGCTCATGTGCCGCCCGAGGTTCGTCGGGATCACCCCGGGGTGCACCGCGTTGGCGGTCTTGCCGGTGCCCTCCAGGCGCTTCGCGAGGCCCCGCGCGAAGAGCAGGTTCGCGAGCTTCGACTGCCCGTAGGCGGTCCAGTCGCGGTAGCCGTTGGCGAGGGTGAGGTCGTCGAAGGCGATGCCGCCGCGCGGGGTGTACGTGTGCGCGGTGCTGGAGAGCACGACCACCCGGCCGCCGTCGGCGAGGCGCGGGAGCAGCCGCGTCGTGAGGATGAAGTGCCCCACGTGGTTCGTCAGGAACTGCAGCTCGTGCCCGTGCTTCAGGGTGCGCTGCGGCAGCGCCATGATCCCCGCGTTGAGCAGCAGCACGTCGACGGACCCGTCGGCCGCGGCGACCGCGTCGGCGCAGGCGCGCACGCTCGCGGGCTCGGAGAGCTCACAGGCGAAGGGGAGGTGCCCCGCGCCGAAGGGCCGCATCGCCTCGGCGGCCTTGTCGCGGTCTCGCGCGAGGCCGAAGATCCGCGCGCCGCGCAGCGCGAGCACGCGCGCGCTCTCGAGCCCGAGGCCCGAGGTGACCCCGGTGACCAGCACGGTCTTGCCGCGGAGGTCGACCCCGTCGGTCACCTCCTCGGCGGTCGAGGCATAGCCAAACCCGCTGGCGCCGCGGCGCCCCCTGATCATCGCGTAGAGTGAAGACACGGGCGGAGGGTGGGTCCGCCCCGCCGTGCCTGTCAACGACGGGTTCTCAGCGCGGCGAGAGCGTGCGTCGGCGCATCGAGGGGAGCTGCACGCAGGGCGTCGGCGCCGAGACGTCGGGGTGGCGCAGCGCCGCGAGCAGCGCGTCGAGGTCCACGGGCTTCGCGAGGAAGCGCAGCCGGGGAATGTCCAGCCGCTCCATCTGCCGCATGGGGAAGGGGAACGCGCTCATGAGCACCAGGGGCACGCCGGGGCATCGCTCGGCGATTTCGCGCGCGAAGCCCAGGCCGTCGCAGCCCGGCATGAACACATCGGAGACCACCGCGTCGTAGCGCCGCCGCGCCATCGCCGCGCGCGCCTCGGCCGTGCCACCCACGGCCTCCACGTCGAAGCCGCTGCGCACCAGGATGCGCTCCAGCGTGACGCGCTCGTTCTCTTCGTCTTCGATCAGCAGGAGCGTCGGCATGAGGGCCTCTCCTTCGCCCGGGGGCGTCGCGGCCGCGAGCATGTCGCGAGGCCGCAGCGACGGGGCATTACCACAAGAACGCGCGCAGTCTGCCACACGGGACCCGGGGGCGCGTAAATTCAGCGCGGGAGCCGCACCCCAACCTCGAGCGTGACATAGGCGTACCCCTGCGCGCCCATCACCCACGCGCCGTCGAGGGCGAAGACCACCCGTCCCCACGACGCCGCCACCCGCCCGAGCACGCCCGGGCGCAACCGCTGCGGGTCGAACAGCGCATAGAGCCCGAGGTCGAACCCGGTGCGCGCGCCGTCGCCGTAGCTCGCGGCCGAGCGCGCGACCCCGAGGGCCAGCGCGAGCTGCAGCGGCGGACCGGCGTTCACGCCATCCAGCGGCGCGAGCAGCCGCGCGCCCGTGAGCACCCGCCACGCGCCCTGCGAGACGCCGCAGTCGCGCTCGCGGGCCGCCATCCATCGCGCGAGGGCGACGCTGTCGGCGGGCGCGTCTTCGCTCCACGGCGCGGTGGTCGCGTTGGCGTCGCCGCGCCAGCGCGTGCTGCGGTGCGAAGCCACGGTGACGCCCAGGAGCAGGTCGGCGCCGAGCCACAGCCGCGCCCCGACCAGCGCGCGCGCCTGGGCCTCGACGTAGAAGGGCGAGGCCGCGGCGACCTCCAGGCGCAGCGCCGCGCTCCCGTGGGGGTCCCCGTCGGGGCCCACCGAGAAGCCCGCCGAGAGCGAGACCTGCGTGGGACGCGGCGGGAGCCAGGTGTTCATCACGGCCTGCGCGGCCGGCGAGGGCGCGACCCCGAGTCGCAGGCAACGACCCACCGCGGCATCAACCCCCTGCGCGCCCGCGGCCGGGGCCGCGAGGAGCAGGGTGGCCGTGAGCACCGCGCGCTTCATCCCGAAAGGCTTAGCCATGACCCGGAGCCTGACGCAACGCATCATCGCGGGACCGGGCGACGCGGCTCGAAGTTTTCTTCGGGCTGTATTAGGAACCCTCCTCCCGTGGCCACCCTGGATTTTGAGCGCCCCATCGCCGAGCTCGACGCGCAGATCGCGCGTCTGCGGGAGGTGTTGCAGCGCGGCGGCACCGACGACGACGCGAGCGCAGAGGTCGCGCGCCTGGAAGAGACCGCGCGGGCGTTGCGCGCGGAGATCTTTCGCGACCTCGGCGCGTGGGAGAAGGTGCAGCTCTCGCGTCACCCCGACCGCCCGTACACCCTCGACTACCTCCCGCGGCTGCTGACCGACTTCGTCGAGCTGCACGGCGACCGCCTGCACGGCGACGACGCGTCCATCGTGGGCGGCCTCGCGCGCTTCGCGGGTCGCCCGGTGGTGGTGATCGGGCACCAGAAGGGGCGCGGGGTGAAGGAGGCCGTGCGGCGCAACTTCGGCATGCCGCACCCCGAGGGCTACCGCAAGGCGCGGCGCCTCGTGGAGCTCGCGGGGCGCTTCGGCCGACCGATCGTCACGCTCATCGACACGTCGGGCGCGTACCCGGGCATCGGGGCCGAGGCGCGCGGGCAGTCCGAGGCCATCGGACAATCGCTGCTGGCGTTCTCGCGCGCGCCCGTGCCCGTCATCGCGGTGGTGATCGGCGAGGGCGGCTCGGGCGGCGCGCTCGCGCTGGGCGTCGCGAACCGGGTGCTGATGCTCGAGCACGCGGTGTACTCCGTGATCACCCCCGAGGGTTGCGCGTCGATCCTCTGGAAGGACAGCAGCCGCGCGCCCGAGGCGGCCATGCGGCTGAAGCTCACGGCCACGGAGCTGTACCGCCTCGGGGTCATCGACGAGGTCGTGCTGGAGCCGCTGGGCGGCGCGCACCGCGACCCGCCGAAGGCCGCGGAGCTCGTGCGCGAGGCGGTCGCGCGGCACCTTGACGAACTGTCGGCGCTCTCGCCCGAGGCGCTGGTCGACGACCGCTACCGCCGCTTTCGCGCGCTCGGGGAGTTCGTCGAAGAGACCGATGGGGTCTCTCCGGGCTGACGCTCAGCGCACGTAGAACTGAAT
>JBILLI010000423.1:0-6595 GCA_044376155.1 Polyangiales bacterium | reverse complement strand
CGGCACCCGCCGTTGCTAGCACGACCCGGAGGTCACCGCGGCGACCACGAGGCTCGCCCCACCCGCGGCGGCCCGCGCGACCTCGCGGCCGTCGGGCGCGACGATGCGGCTGCCCCCGACGCCGTGACGCACCGGCGCCCCATCGCCCCAGTTGGCGTTCACCACCCAGACGCCGTGTCGCCGCGCCACGCGAGGCAGCAGCGCGTCGCGCAGGTCGTCGACGCCGTCGTCGACCCACGACGAGGGGAACAGCAACACGTCGGCCTCGTTCAGCGCGGCGCCGGCGAGTCGCGAGACGAAGTGGATGTCGTAGCAGACCGCGATCGTCACGCGCACGCCGGCGAGGGTGAAGCTCGGGGTGCCGAGGTCCCCGGGAGTGGCCCAGCGCTCGGGGAGCCACGGGCGTCGCTTGCGGTAGTGGGCGAGGGTCGTGCCCGCGCGGTCTACCACGAGGTAGCTGTTGAAGCACCGCGCGCCGTCGCGCTCCACCCAGGGCACGCCCAGGGCCACCCCGTGCGCGGTCGCGAGGGCGCGCAGCGCGGTCACCGAGGGGCCGTCGAGGGGCTCGGCGAAGCGGGAGAGGTCGAAGTCTCCGCGCCGCGACACGTAGCCTGTGAGCAGCGCCTCGCAGGGGACCACGAGGTCGAGATCGCGGGTCTGCGCGAGGGCGTCGTCGAGGCCGCGCAGCATCCGGTCGGGGTCGCCGTGGCGGTAGGGGAGCTCGAGGGCGCCGACGCGCAGCGTGGGGGGCAGCGACACAGGGGCGGGGAGTGTACCCCGGCGCGGCGGGGCCGGGCGCGCGTCGGGGCTGTGGTAGCGTCTCGCGCCATGCAGCACAGCCCGCTGGAGATGAGCGCGTCGGCGAAGAGCCACGCCGCCACCGACACCGCCGAACTCGACGCCACCCTCGCGCGCCTCAAGCGCCACGCGGAGCCCTTCGCGCGCCTCTCGCCCGCGACCCGCGCGGGGCTGCTCCGCGAGTGCATGCCGCTGGTGTGGCGCGTGGCCGAGGACTGGGTCCGCGCCGCGTGCGAGGCCAAGGGTCTCGACTTCGAGTCCGCGGCCTCCAGCGAGGAGTGGCTCGGCGGCCCCATGACCACGCTGCGCAACATGCGCCTGCTCGCCGAGGGCCTCGACGCCATCGCGCGCACCGGCAAGCCCGGCGTCGACGACGCGAACCTCCGCGTCGCCCCCGACGGCCGCGTCGAGGCCGAGGTGTTCCCCACGTCGCTCGTCGAGAAGCTGCTGTACGCGGGCTTCACCGCGACGATCCGCTTCGAGGAGGGCATGAAGCGCGACGACGTGCGCGCGCGGCAGGCGTCGTTCTACGCGCAGAAGGACCCCAAGGGCGGCGTGGCCCTGGTGCTCGGCGCGGGCAACGTCGCGTCGATCCCGCCCATGGACGCGCTCTACAAGATGTTCGTCGAGGGCATGGTCTGCCTCGTGAAGCTCAACCCGGTGAACGAGTACCTCGAGCCGTTCTACCGCCGCTGCATGGCCCCCCTCGTCGAGCGCGGCTACCTGGATTTCGTGCGCGGCGGCGGCGACGTGGGCAAGCACCTCGTCGAGCACCCCGACGTCGACGACGTGCACATCACCGGCAGCGACCGCACCTTCGACCTCATCGTGTGGGGCCCCGCCGGCGAGGAGCGCGAGCGCCGCAAGAAGGCCAACGACCCCGTGCTCAAGAAGCCCATCTCCTCGGAGCTGGGCTCGGTCACGCCAGTGATCCTCGTGCCCGGCACCTGGAGCGAGAAGGAGCTCCAGTACGTCGCCGAGTACATCGCCACCATGGTGACCAACAACGCGAGCTGCAACTGCAACGCGGGCAAGATGCTGGTCACCAGCAAGGGGTGGGCGCAGCGCGACGACCTCCTGCGCCGCGTGCGCGAGGTGCTCAAGGGCGTGGCCCCGCGCAAGGCCTACTACCCCGGCGCCTTCGACCGCTTCGCGCACCTCACCGAGGGCCGCGCGGGGGTCGAGCGCATCGGCGAGGCCACCGCCGAGCAGCTCCCCTGGACCCTCATCCCCGGCCTCGACGCCAACGCGAAGGACGAGCGGCTGTTCACCACCGAGCCGTTCTGCCCGATCCTCTCCGAGGCGCGCCTCGACGAGACGGACCCCTCGGCCTTCCTCGACGCGGCCACGGTGTTCGCCAACGACCGCCTCTGGGGCACGCTCAGCGCCGTGCTCTTCATCGATCCCCGCACCGAACGCGAGGCCAAAGACGCCCTCGACCGCGCGGTCGCGCAGCTCCGCTACGGCGCCGTGGGGATCAACCAGTGGACCGGCCTGGTCTACGGCCTCGTGACCGCGCCCTGGGGCGGCCACCCCTCGTCGCCCAAGCACGACATCCAGGGGGGCGTCGGCTGGGTGCACAACACCTTCATGTTCGAGGGCATCGAGAAGCTCGTGCTCCGCGGCCCCTTCGTGGTGGCGCCGAAGCCCCCGTACTTCGTCACGCACCGCGCGGCCCACGAGGTCGCCCGCAAGGTCACCGAGCTCGAGCTCGGCCCGAGCGTGTGGCAGGTGCCGAGCATCGTCTTCAGCGCGCTCCAGGGGTGACCCTCGACCGCGCCGATCCTCTTGTGGCGCAGGTGCTTCGGCACACCGTGCTCCGCGCGCCGCCCCTCGTGCCCGAGGTCCTGGTGCCCCGCGTCGACTGGGAGAGCCCGCTCTGGCGGCAGGGCGAGGCGGGCCTGCGGGCGCTGAGCGACACCGACCCCTTCTGGGCCTTCGCGTGGGAGGGGGGCACCGCCCTCGCGCGTCACCTCCTCGACCACCCCGCGCTCGTTCGAGGGCGAACGGTCTTCGACTTCGGCTGCGGCAGCGCGGTCGAGGGCGTCGCCGCGATGCGCGCGGGGGCCCGGGCGGTGATCGCCAACGACATCGACCCCATCGCCCTCACGGCGGCCGCGGTCAGCGCCGAGGCCAACGACGTCGCGCTCACCCTCGACGGCGACGACCGCCTCGGCGACCCGCTCCCGCACGTCGACGTGCTGCTGCTGGGCGACATGACCTACGACCCGGCGATGAGCGCGCGGGTGCTCGCGTGGGCGTCGTCGCTCACCGCGCGGGGGGCCACGGTGCTCCTCGGTGACCCTGGCCGCGGCAACCTCGACGGCGCGCCGCTGCGCCTGCTCGCGCGCTACCCCGTGCTGGTGAACGACCCCTCGCTGCCGCGGTGCGAGCGCGAGACGTCAGTGTTCCTCGTCGAGGGATGAGCGCCGCGCGAGGGTCAGCACGCGCTCGGTGACGGTGTCGTGGTAGTCGACCATCGCGCTGGTCACGGGCGCCGCGCGCAGCACCGTGAGCCCGGGCACCGCCGCGAGGATCTCGCGCAGCCGCAGGTGCTCCTCCTGCGTGTGGTTCACCACCACCAGGAGCCCGCCTGGCCGCAGCGCGTCGGCCGCGCGGAGAAAGAGGGACTCGGGCGCGAAGTGCCGCCCCGGGAGTCCCCAGCGGCGCAACGCGTAGCGCAGCACGAAGGGGTACCAGAAGAACACCACGTCGACGTCGCGGTCGGTGGACGCGAGGAAGTCCCCGACGCGGTAGCGCACGCCATCACCGACCTCGCGCGCGTAGGCCTCGGCGTGGTCGGCGCGGGCGTAGCCGTCGCGGTACACGGGATGGCCGTCGATCTCGACGCCGTCGAGCTGCACGTCGCGGGGGGCGCTCGCGTTGCCGTGGCGGAGCCAGCGGTGGAGGGCGGTGGCGTAGCAGAAGTCCTTGCTGCCCACGTCGATGGCGCGCATCGAGGGTTGCGCGGGGAGCGCGTCGGCGTGGGCGTCGAGCGCGTCGAGCACGTAGAGGTTCTCGCGGTAGACCTCGGCGCTGGAGCGGGCGTGCAGCGCCGCGAGGTCGTAGCGCGCGCGCAGGGCGGTCTCGCGGGCGACGAGAGCGGCGCGGAGCGCGGGGGCGTGCCCCGCGAACAGGTCGGTCTTCGGCTCGTTCGGGTGGGGAGGCGCGCCGCGGCGCCAGCGCAGGCGGCTGCGCAGCGCGAAGGCCACGGCGTCGAAGGGGGCCTTGAGGGTGGCGAGTGCGGTGAGGTCCACGGCGCCGCGGGGCGCGAGGGCGCGCAGCGCGAGGAACACCGCCGTGGCGAAGGCCAGGACCCAGAGGCTCACGCGGTCACCAGCCGCGAGACTGCTGCCACGGCGCGCGCCCGCGGGCGGGCGGCTGCCACGCGACGCGCGGAGTGGGAGGGCGCGGCGAGCGGAACACGAACACGAGGATCAGCCCCGCGAGGAAGCCGCCGATGTGGGCCCAGTAGGCCACGCCGCCGCCCGCGCCGCCGTGGGCGAGGGAGCCCATGCCGTTGAAGAACTGCATCACGAACCAGAGCGCGATGAAGACCCAGGCGGGCAGCTCGGTCCAGTGGAGGAAGATGAAGATCGGAATGAGCGTGACCACCCGCGCGCCCGCGTAGAGCACGAGGTAGGCCGCGAGCACGCCCGCGATGGCGCCCGACGCGCCGACCATGGGCACGGCGGAGGCGGGGTTCACCGCGACCTGGGTGATCGCCGCGGCCACGCCGCAGAGCAGGTAGAACACCGCGAAGCGCGCGGGGCCCATGTTGTCTTCGACGTTGTCGCCGAAGATGTGCAGGAACCAGAGGTTCCCGAGGGCGTGCATGAACCCGCCGTGCATGAACATCGAGGTGAGGACGGTGACCAGGGTCTCGGCCTCGAGGCGCGTCGCCACGCGCTGGGGCACGAGGCCGTAGCCGTAGATGAAATCCCGCTCGCTGCCCGGCGGGAGCACGGCCTGCCACACGTAGACCAGCGCGCACACCAGCACGAGGGTCCAGGTGACCCACGGGGTGGAGCGGGTGGGGTTCAGGTCGCGGATCGGGATCATCGTCGGTGATCGTAGCGGGCGGGACCGGTGATGTCCCGCGTGCCCCCGTCGACCCGGCGCGCGAGGCGCGAGCGGATGGTGGAGCGCGCGATGCCCGTGAGTTTCGAGACGCGCGAGAGGTTGCCCTCGAATTGCGCGAGCAGCGCGCGCAGCCCGGCGTCGTGGTCGTCGTCGCGCAGGAGCGTCGGGGGCGCGACGCGCGCGGGGTCCAGGCCCGCGGCCGCGGGGCACGCGAGCGCGACGTGCCGCGCGGTGATCACCCGCCCGTCGCAGAGGAACACCGCCCGCCGCAGCACCGCGAGGAGCTCGCGCACGTTGCCCGGCCACGGGAGCAGCATCAGCGTCGCCAGCGCCCGGTCTTCGAGCACGCGTCGACGGCCGCACTCCCGGTGGATGCGGTCGAGCAGCGTCGCGCAGAGCGCGGGGATGTCGGCGGTGCGATCGCGCAGCGCGGGCACCCGCACGCGGAGCACGGCGAGGCGGTAGAGCAGGTCGAGGCGAAAGCTCCCGTCCTCGCACATCGCGTCGAGGTCCCGCCACGTCGCGCTCACCACCCGCACGTCGACACGGGTCACGGCCTCGGCGCCCACGCGGCGCACCTCGCCGGTCTCCAGCACCCGCAGCAGGCGCGTCTGCAGGGCGGGCGTGAGCTCCCCCACCTCGTCGAGAAAGAGTGTTCCTTCCGAGGCCTCTTCGAAGAGCCCGCGGCGCCGGGCCACCGCGCCGGTGAACGCGCCGCGCTCGTGGCCGAAGAGCTCGCTCTCCACCACCTCGGGCGAGAGCGCGCCGCAGTTCACCGCGACGAAGGGGCCCTTGGCGCGAGGGGATCCACGGTGCAGCGCGCGCGCCACGAGCTCCTTGCCCGCGCCGCTCTCGCCCGTGACCAGCGCGGGGTACGGGGCCTCGGCGAAGCGCCGCACCTCCCCGCGGAGCGCGCGCATGGGGCCGCTGGCGCCCGCGAGCTCCTCGTCGCCGCCGTCGGTCTCACCCGCGGCCTCGACGCGCAGCGAGGTGCGGCCCACGGTGATGACGTCGCCGCGGTCGACCCAGGCCTCGCGCACGCGCGCGCCGTTCACCCGAACGCCGTTGGTGCTGCTGAGGTCCCGCAGCAGCCAGCGCGCGCCGTCGCGGCAGAGCTCCGCGTGCGCGCCGCTCACGGTGGCGTCCTCCAGCCGCAGGTCGCAGCGCGCGTCGCGACCCAGCACCAGGCGCTCCCCCACCAGCGGCGTCGCGCTCGTCGCGTCGACGCGGAGGATGAGCGCCGCGGGGAGCTTCACGGCCCGTAGCCGCTCAGTGCTCGGCGCGTCATTGGCGGTGATCAGCAGGGTGAGCGCGCCGAAGCGCAGGGGCTCGCCCGGGTGCAACCGGCTGAGCACATGACGGGTGTCGTCGAGGACGAGCGCGGAGTCATCGTCAGGGACGACGAGCGCATGAGGGATCTCGGGGAGCGACACGGGCAGGGGGCCGTCGAGGCGACGGCAGACGGTGTCGGCGTCGTCACGGACCTCGTGGAGCATGAACATGGAGCACCTCCGACGCGATCGAGCGACGCCTCAAGGGGCGGCGACCGCGTCGGGTGCTGTGCTCGGGAATTCACCCGGGCGAGGTTGCGCCCGGACGAATTTCAGCCCGCGGTCTCGAGGCGCGAGCGCTTCCGGCGGCGCCGGGCGGCCTCGCTGGCCTTCTTGCGGCGCTTCACCGAGGGCTTCATGTAGTGACGGCGGCGCTTGAGCTC
>JBILLI010000037.1:0-21741 GCA_044376155.1 Polyangiales bacterium | reverse complement strand
CGGGCGCGGTGACCGCCGTGGGCGACTTCGTGACCCTGGCGCGCATCGTCGTCGCGATGCTGGTCTTCTCACCGCGCCTCTCGCTGTGGACCTTCGCCGCGGTGCCCCCGTTGCTCGTGGCCGTGGAGCTCATTCGCCGCCGCGCGCGGGAGTCGTTCCGCGCCATTCGCGCGAAGACCGCGCGGCTGAACTCGTACCTCAACGAGCAGGTCACGGGCGTCGCGGTGGTGCAGGCCTACGGCAAGGAGGACCGCTGTCAGGCCGAGTTCGACGAGATCAACCTCGCGTACAAGGCCGCGAACCTCGACTCCATTCGCTACGACGCGATGATCTACGCCATCGTCGAGGCCTTCGCGTCGGTGTGCGTGGCCGTGATGCTCTTCGTCGGCGCCCGCGCGCTGGGCATGGGCGAACCCGCGGCGAGCATCGGGGTGATGGTCGCCTTCGTGCAGTACATCCATCGCTTCTTCGAGCCGCTGCGCGACCTCTCGAGCAAGTACACCGTGATGCAGTCGGCGCTCAGCGGCGCCGAGCGGGTGTTCTCGCTGCTCGACCAGCCCGAAGAAGACGCGCCCGGCGAGTCGCGCGACGTCGCCCCCGTGGAGGGCGCCCCCGCGGTGGAGTTTCGCGCGGTGAACTTCGGCTACGGCGGCGGGCGGGTGGCGCTCCGCGACGTGAGCTTCACGGTCCCCCGGGGCGCGACCACCGCCATCGTCGGGGCCACGGGGGCGGGCAAGACCACGGTGATCTCTCTGCTCCAGCGGCTGTACGAGGTCGACGGGGGAGAGATCCTGCTCGACGGGGTGGACCTGCGGCGCATCCCGCGGTCGGCCCTGAGCCGCCGCATGGTGGTGGTGCCGCAGGATGTGGTGCTGTTCCCTGGGGACCTGCTCTCGAACATCGCGCTGGGCGACCCCACCCCCGACGAGGCGCGCGTGCAGCGGCTGCTCGAAGACCTCGGGTTGAACCGCGTGCTCGGCGGGCGGGGCGGGGGGCTGCGCATGGAGATCCGCGACCGCGGCGCGAACCTCTCGGTGGGCGAGCGGCAGCTGGTGGCGCTGGCCCGCGCGCTCTACCGCGACCCGGAGCTCCTGGTGCTCGACGAGGCGACATCCAGCATGGACTCCGAGAGCGAGGCCGCCGTGCAGGCCGCCATCGCCACCGCGCTCAAGGGCCGCACGGCGATCGTGATCGCGCACCGGCTGAGCACGATCCGCGAGGCGAAGGAGATCCTGGTGTTCCACCGGGGCACCGCGGTGGAGCGGGGCTCCCACGACGCGCTGCTGCGCGCGGGAGGCTTCTACGCGCGGCTGCACCGCCTGCAGTTCGGTGAGGTCGCCGAGGCTACGACGACGGCTGCGACTGGATGACGCGCTCGTTCGCGCTGGGGTCGCTGTAGCCCACCGCGTCGCGCACGCGCTCAAGCAGCCGCGGGGTGTTGGGCGAGAGGTGCCAGCGCGCGCGGACCTGCCCCTCGTCGTCGGTCTGGTACCGCGCGAAGAGCAGATACTCCCGCGCCTGCACGCGGGTGATGTTGTTGCGCACGGTGTGAAAGCCCGTGCTGCCCTCGGTGACGCGCAAGGCCACGTGGCGGTCGCGGGGGATCTGCCCCTTCACCGCCGGGCCCGTCGCCACCGCCGTGAGGGTGTAGGCCGCCGCGGAGTTGGCCTCGGTGCCCTCGCTCACGGTCTCTATGCGCACGGGCACGATGAGCTCGCTCTCGCGCGCGAGGTGGTCGATCTGCATGCGCCAGTCGGCGGCGAGGCGGCCGCCGAGGTCCTCGGGGTTCTCGATGTAGTCCACGGCGTCGTCGAAGAAGCGCGCGTTCTCGGCGCTGAAGGGCTGCGTCGTGGGAGCGCCCCGAGAGGCGCCGCCGGAGGCGCAGGACGCGAGCAGGAGCGCGGAGAGCGCGAAGGCCGATCGGGTCATGGGCTTCGGGTATCACCCGCCGACCGTGGCGTCGAGGGAGCGCGGTGACGGTCGCAGAATTCCGCGAGGTCGGGCGCCAGCGGAGCGGTCACCTGGAGCTCGCCGCCGGCGGGGTGGGCGAGGCGAATCGCGTGCGCGTGCAGCGCCTGCCGGGGCAGGTGGAGACGCGCGCGCATGGCATCGTCCATGGGCCCTTCGAGGCAGGCGAGGAACACCTCGTCAGAGTGCGCATAGAGCTTGTCGCCCACGATGGGGTGGCCCGCGTGGGCGAGGTGCACCCGGATCTGGTGCTGCCGCCCGGTCTCGGGGTAACAGGCGACGAGGGTGAAGCCGTCGAGGCGCTCGATCACCTCGAAGCGTGTGCGCGACGCCAGCCCGCCCTGCGCCTCGGGGCGCACGCACATGCGCACGCCCACCTCGCCGCCCTCCAGGCACAGCGGCGCGTCGACCTCGAAGCGGTCGTCGGGGATCACCCCATGGGCGATCGCGAGGTAGGTCTTCTCGACGTCGCGCCCCGCGAAGGACTCCTTGAGGTGACGCTCGGCGGGATAGGTCCGCGCGGCGAGGATCACCCCCGAGGTCTCGCGGTCGAGTCGGTGCGCGAGGGTCACCCGCTCGCCCGGGAAGCGCTCGGCGAGCACCGCGGTGAGGGTGTTGCGGTGAAAGCGCGCCGTGGGGTGCACGGGCAGACCCGCGGGCTTGCTCACCGCGATGACCTCGGCGTCGAGGTGCAGGATGTCGACCTCACGCGGGGCGTCGGGCTCCTCCCACAGCGGGCGGAACACCACGACGACCTCGCCCGCGCGCACCCGGTGGGAGGGGCTCAGCGCGCGCGCCGTGGCATCGAAGGCCCACTCGGCCACGATGCGCTGTGCGCGGGTGCGCGTGAGCCGCGGCATCTCCACCACGAGCCAGCGGTCGAGGCGAAGGCCCGCGTGCTCGGGGCGCACCGTGAAGACCGACGCCAGCGCGTCGTCGGGGACCTCGGGAGGGCGCGTGTACGCGGGCTTCGGGGGCCGCCGCTCAAAGGGCGAAGATGGCTGCGAACGGCGCATTCGTGCGAAGGTCCCGGTGATGGACGAGGCCCCCGGGAATAGCACGGCGCCGCCGCGCGATGCCCGTCTCGTGCTTCGGCTCTCGTCGCTCGCGCTGCTCGCGGTGGCCGTCGCGGGCCTCCCCGACGCCCGTCGACGCGCGCTCGACGCCCCCGTGCCCCGCGCGCTCGTGGCGCCGCCGGGGGCCGTCACGGCGCTTCTTCGCGGGCGGGTGCTCACCGAAGACGGCGCGCCCGTGCGCGGCGCGCGGGTGCTCGCGCTGCTGCTACGCGACGGGCTGAGCTGGCGCCTCGGCGACCCTACCACCGACGCGGACGGGCGCTTCGCGCTCACGGCTCTCCCGCGGGGTGACGTGCAGCTCCTGGTCACCGCTCCGGGGCTCACCCGCGCGCTGCTTCGGGTGCGCCTCGTGGGGGGCGCGCAGGACGCGCCGACGCTGCGACTCGGCCCCGCGGCCCGCGTGCAGGGCGTGGTGCTCGCGACCCGCGGCGACGCGCAGGAGCCCCTCGCGGGCGCCCTGGTGCGTGCGGTGCGTGAGGGGAGCGACGGCGAGTGGCCCTTCGTCGCGCGGGCCGACGCGCAGGGGCGCTTCACGCTCGACGGGATGCCCGCGGGCGGCACCTGGGAGGTGGAGCTCGACGCCCCAGGCTTCGAGCGCACGCGTCGCCTCGGGGTGCTCGCGCCGCAGTCGGCGCTCTCGTTGGTCGCACGGGCCCTCGCGACGGTCGAGGGGATGGTGCGCGACGTGCACGGCGAGGCGGCCACGAACGCCGAGGTCACCATCTCGGGCAGCGGGATCTGGCCCGCGCGTCGCGTGCCCGTGCTTCACGACGGGCGCTTTCTGCTGCAGGACGTGCCCGCGGGCGTCTACGAGGTGCGCGCGCGCCGCGACGACGACGTGGCCGATCCGGTCGCGCCGCTGCTGCTCGAACCCGGTGGGCGCGAGGAGGTCACGCTGCGGCTGCTCCCCGGCGCCTCGGTGTCGGGGGTGGTGCGCGACGCGCTGTCGGGCGGCGGGGTTGAGGGCGCGCAGGTGGTGGTCACCGAAGACGGTCTGTCGATGGCGCCCCTCGCGCTGCGGAGCGACGCGGGCGGGCGATTCGCGCGGACCGGGCTGCTCCGCCGAGGTCATCGCGTGTCGGTGTACGCCCCGGGGTACGCGCCGCAGCAGGGCGTGGTGGCGGCGCCCGATGTTCCCCTCGACGTGCGGCTCGACCGCGGCGTGACCGTCGATGGACGGCTGGTCGACGGCCGCGGCGCGCCGGTCTCGGGCGCGCGGGTGGAGCTGCACGTCGACGACCTCGACGGCCGCGCGGTGTGGTGGAACGGCGCCACCGTGGCCTTTCGCGAGGCGCTGTTCTCCGCGCAGGTGCGCGGGCCGCGTCCGTTGGAGCCGCGCGGTGAGCTCGGGGTGACGTCGGGCCGTGTGCCCTGGGTGCCGCTCGAACCCGTGCCGGTGGGTGTCGAGGTCGAGCACTCGGCGCCGGGCTGGGTCACCGACGCCGACGGACACTTTCATCTCACCGAGGTGCCGCCCGGGGTGATCCGCGTGTCGGTGAACCACGTGGCGTACGTGCGGGCCGAAAGCGTGGCCCGCAGCGCGCGGCCCGGGGAGGCGGTAACGCTGGAGCTCGTCGCGCACGAGGGCGGATCCATCGAGGGGCGCGTGCTCACGGACCGGGGATTCCCTCTGTCGGGCGCGCAGGTGGAGCTCCGCGCCGAGAGCGAGCCCGTGCCCCGTCGGGTCTTCACCGCGCGCGACGGGAGCTACCGCGCGCCCGCGTTGCTCGGCCGCGTGACCCTGGTGGCGTGGGTGCAGGGGCGCGTCGCCGCACGGGCCGAGACCGTGGTGGGCGACGGCCTCACCGAGGTGGTGAACCTCACCGTGCCAGGCGCGCTGCGGCGCGTGCAGGGCCGCGTGGTCGACGCGCGGGGCTTCGGCGTCGCGGGCGCCACGATTTCACTCACGAGCCTGGAGCGCGCGGCGCTGGGCACCGTGCAGACCTTCACCGAGCCCGACGGCACCTTCGACACCGTGCTCGGCGGGACGCAGGGCGTGAGCGTCGAGGTGCGCCACCCCGAGCACGCGCCGCGCGGACTGCGCGTCGACGACGTCGCCCGACCGCTGCGCATCGAGCTCAGCGCGGGCGCGGCGCTGACGCTGCGGGCGCAACACGACGGGTGCGCCGAGGGCGATGGCGTGGCCGAGCTGCGTGGCGCCTGCGGACCTGCTCGCACGCCCGTGGTCGACGGCGGCGAGACGCGATTCGAGCGGCTGTGCGCGGGGCGCGCCACGCTCGTGGTGGACCTCCCCGGGTGCGTGCGCCTGGAGCGCGCGGTGACCGTGCCCGCGTCGGGTGAGCTCTCGCTGGGCACGCTCGAGCTCCGGGCTGGCGGCGGGGCGCAGGGCGAGGTGCTCGACGCCGACGGCGAGCCCGTGGCGGGCGCGGTGCTCTCGCTGGAGGGCCACCCCGAGGAGCCCTGGGGCGCACCGGGCGACGCGGGGAGTTCACCGTTCCCTCTCTGCCGCAAGGGGATGTGTCGCTCCAGGCCACGCACCCCTCCCTCGGGTCGTCGACCCCGGTGGCGGTGCGGGTGCTCCGCGGCACGGTGGCGCGGGGGGTGCTTCTGCGCATGGAGCGCAGCGCGCGGGATGGCGCGCGGGCGGTGCTCCCGCGGGCTGTGGCGCTGGAGGAGAGCGACGGGGTGACCGTGCGCGGTGTGCTCCCGGGGTCGGCCGCCGAGCGCGCGGGGCTGCGTGGGGGGGACCGGGTGGTGAGCGTGGGCGCGACGACCGTGGCGACCGTGCGCGAGGCCGAGCGACGGATGACCGGCCCGCCGGGGGACGAGGTGGTGATGGAGGTCGAGCGCGACGGCCGTCGGCGCACGGTTCGCTTCGTGCGGGAATCCCGGTAGCGTCGGCGCGCATCCCACGCACGGAGACAGACACATGACCACGCTGCACGATTTCACCGTCAGGGCCCTCGACGGCTCGGAGCTCGACCTCGGACAGTTCAAGGGCAAGGCGGTGCTGGTGGTGAACGTCGCCTCGCGCTGCGGCTTCACCCCGCAATACAAGGGCCTGCAGGCGCTGTGGGCCGAGCGCGGGGCCGACGGTCTCGTGGTGCTCGGCGTGCCGGCGAACGAGTTCGGCGCTCAGGAGCCCGGCACCGAGGCCGACATCAAGGGGTTCTGTGACACCACCTACGGGGTGACCTTTCCGATGACCCGCAAGCTCGTGGTGAAGGGCGAGGGGCAGCACCCACTGTACGCCTGGCTCACCGCCGCCGACGGCGCGGGCGACGTGCGGTGGAACTTCGAGAAGTTCCTCGTGGGCAAAGACGGCGCGGTGGTGTCGCGCTTTCGCTCGAACGTCGCGCCCGAGTCGCGGGAGCTGCGCGCGGCCCTCGACGTCGCGCTGGGGGCGTGACGGTGGAGCTCACCGAGAGCCCTCGCGGCGAGGTCGACGTTGCGCAGCCGCTGCGCGAGAGCCTCGCCCGGATGCGTCGGGCGCATCGCAACGATCCCTTCGCCGACGCCTCGACGCGGCAGCGGCACCTCGACGCGCTCGCCGAGTCGTTGCTCGCGCGTCGCGACGCGCTGGCCGCGGCGGTGAGCGAAGATTTCGGCAACCGCTCGCGGCACGAGACCCTGCTCGCGGAGGTGTGGGTCACCGTGAACGGGATCCGTCACGCGCGGGCGCACGTGCAGGGATGGATGGAGCCGCAGCGGCGCGAGGTGCCGTGGGCGTTTCAGCCCGCGCGCGCGGAGGTGATCCCGCAGCCGTTGGGCGTCGTGGGGATCATCTCCCCGTGGAATTACCCCGTGCAGCTCGCGCTGGCCCCGCTCACGGCGGCCCTCGCCGCGGGCAATCGCGCGATGATCAAGCCGTCGGAGCACACCCCCGCGACCTCGGCGCTGCTCGCGACGCTCGTGCGCGAGACCTTCGCCGAGGACCACGTCGCGGTGTTCCCGGGCGACGCGCGCCTCGCGGAGTCGTTCTCGTCGCTGCCCTTCGACCACCTGATCTTCACGGGCTCGACCCGCGTCGGTCGGCGGGTCATGCGCGCCGCGGCCGACAACCTCACGCCCGTGACCCTGGAGCTCGGCGGCAAATCTCCCGTGATTGTGGGGCGTGACGCCGACCCCAAGCACGCCGCGGCCAAGGTCATGCTCGGCAAGCTGGTGAACGCCGGGCAGACCTGCGTCGCGCCGGACTATGCCCTCGTGCCCCGCGCCTCGCTCGAGGCCTTCGTGCGCGCCGCGCGCGAGAGCGTGGCGGCGATGTACCCGACGCTGCGCGAGAACCCCGACTACACCGCGGTGATCAACGAGACCCACCGCGCGCGGCTCCGCGCGTACCTCGACGACGCCCGGGCGAAGGGCGCCGAGGTCATCGAGCTCAACCCCGCGGGTGAAGACCTCACGGGGTCCAACCGCGTCGCGCCCGCGCTGGTTCTCGGCGCCACCGACGCGATGACCGTGATGCAGGACGAGATCTTCGGCCCGATCCTCCCCGTGCACGCCTACGGTGCGCTCGAAGACGCCATCACCTTCGTCAACGACCGCCCGCGGCCCCTCGCGCTGTACTACTTCGGCCACGACCCCGGCGACGTGGGGCGCGTGCTCGACGAGACCGTGTCGGGTGGGGTCTGCGTGAACGAGACCCTGCTGCATGTGGGCGTCGACGACCTGCCCTTCGGCGGCGTGGGCCCCAGCGGCATCGGGCACTACCACGGGCGCGAGGGCTTCGAGTCGCTCTCGAAGATGAAGCCGGTCTTCCATCAGGCGCGCATCAACGGCTCGGCGCTGATGCGTCCGCCCTTCGGCGCCGTGGCCGACGGGCTCCTGCGCGTGCTGGTCGGTCGCTGAGGCTCAGCCCTCGGGCGGCAACACCCGCTGCGTCGTGCGCAGGGTGAATCCCGCGCGGTTGCCCCGGGGGCCCTCGCCCCCGTCTCGCACATAGACCATGTAGTACCCGGGCTGGAGCAGCCGGGTGATGCGCTCCACCGCGCCGGTGCCCGCGGCGCTCACGATCATGTCGCCGCGCATGTCGCGGAGTTCGAGGTCGACGTCGGTGTGGTCCTGCGGGGCGCCGGTGCCGTCGATGCGGAGCTCGAGGCGGAGCCATCCGCGCTGGGTGAGGTGCACGCGGTACACGCGCATCGCGTCGAAGCCGTTGCCGCCGCGGGGCGGGCCGCCGGAGGGGGCGGGGGAGGTGATCCCATCGACGCGGTCACGCACCTCGCCGGGCACCGCGAGGTCCACGGGCCACTCGGCGGTGAGCACCGACTCGGGCTGCCCCACGCGGCGCAGCATCGCGAGGAGCGCGTCGCGCGAGAGCAGCGGGGCGCGGTCGCCGTGGGCCTCGGTGATGCGGCGCAGAAAGGTCGCGAGGCTGGGGTACGCGCCGGGCTCGTCGGCGAACTCCGTCATCGCGCGGAGCAGCGGGGCAGGGCCCAACGCGACGCCATCGTGGTCCTCGTCGGGGTAGCCGTCGACGCCGTCGGTGAGGTCCCAGAGGATGTCGCTGACCGAGGTCTCTGCGCCGACGCCGCGAGGGCCCTGGTCGCCGCGCTCGATGGCGTGGTCGACGCGGAGGGAGCCCTGGGGCTCGATGCCGATGGTGTCTTGATACGTCGGCTCGCGACGCACCGCCGCGGAGAGCCAGGTCGCGCGGCCCTCCTCCCACGCGAGGCCCGGGTCCAGGAGGTGACCGCCGGGGTGTGTTCCGCCGGTCGAGGAGTTCGTCGACAGCCGGTCCATCACGAAGTGGCCGAACTCGTGGAGGATGATCCCCTCGTCGTGCTCGTCGCAGTCGGAGGTGCGCTGCTGGCCGCGGTTACCGCCCATGAGCTCGAGCATGAAGCGCCCGCTGCGCGCAGGGCGCTCGCCGCGGTAGTAGCTCCACTCGCTGGTGACGCCGCGGCCCCAATACACCGTGAGGGGCGGGAGCGCGCGCGTGGTCCATCCCCGCACCGCGTCGGCGCCACGCAGCACAGTGTCGGCGATGTGAAACGCGCCCGCGGGGCCACCCGGCGCGGCGTCGGTGGCGAGCAGATCAAGGGTGCCAGGGCCCGTCGTGCGGACGCGGAGCTCGTGGGGGTTCTGCCACTCGCCGTCGACGCTCACGCGGGAGGTGAATC
This sequence comes from Polyangiales bacterium, assembly GCA_044376155.1. Taxonomy (GTDB): domain Bacteria; phylum Myxococcota_A; class Polyangia; order Polyangiales; genus JAWKRB01. Next base: position 12,611 of record JBILLI010000037.1, on the reverse strand, counting down.
CCTCGCGCGAGACCTCGGCGCGCAGCGCGATGAACGCCGCGTCGGCGGGCGCGTCGAGGGTGTATCGCCCCTCGTCGTCGGTGAGGGTCTCGGCGAGCGAGGCGCCGCTGTCGGTGAGGGCCACAACGCGCACCGCGCGGGCCGGTCGACGCTCCAGCGCCGCGCTCGCGCCCTGCGGTGTGGGGCTGCGGGACTCGTACCGCGCGGTGCCCGACCAACGCGCGATGGGCGCGGGGCGGGCGCTCGTGCGAGCGGGCGGCGTCGGGGCCGTGGCGCACGCGTGGAGGGTGAGGGCGAGGGGGAGGCCGAGCCGTCGCACGCGCGGCGCTCAGTTCGCGGGGGTGAAGTTGAAGCTGAGGGGGACCAGCGCGCAGCCGCCGCGCGACGCGGGAACCTGCAGGCGACGCAGCGCGGCCTTCATGCACTGAACCATCGCCGGGCTGCGCATGGGCGTGGAGATCTCCACGTCTTCGATGCGCCCGCTGGTGTTGATCTTGAGCTGCGCGCGGAGCGGACCGCGCAGGGTGTTGTTGGTGCGCAGCTCGCGGTTGTAGCAGGCCCGCAGCGCGCCCACGTTCATCTGCGCGACCCGCTGAACCTGCGCCTGGTCGATGGTGCCGGGGCACGCGGAGACGTAGCGGGTGACGTAGCGGATGCGCGGCGCGGCGTTGGTCACGTCGGGCGCGGGGCCGGCGTCGGGCTCTTCGACGGGCAGCTCGATCTGGTTGCCCACCTGCGGCGCGGCGATGGGGAGCGCCGGCGTGCCCGCGTCCGCGGCCGCGACCACGGGCGGAGGGGGCGGGGGTGGCGGCGAGGTTCGCGTGAGGGCGTAGATGCCCGCGCCACCACCGAGGAGCAGCAAGATGCCAATGAGTGCGTACTTGGTGGTGCCGTCGCCCTTGGGGGCGCCGACGGGTTCGCTGTCCACGCTGCCGATCCTCCTGCTCGATGGGTGTGCGGGGTACGACGGCGTCGCCCCGCGCGGCGTTTCATAGCATGGAACGCCCGGGGCGACGCCTGCGGCGCGATCAGCGCGTCGGAACCTGCCAGGGGCGCAGCCCGCGGAAGGTCACGATGGTCACGGAGTCAGGGAAGACCCGCGCGCGGTAGCTCCCGAGGTGCACCAGTCGCATGTTGGTGTCGTAGCCCGTGGCGACCACGGTGACCTGCCCGGGGTTCACGTCGAGCAGCGCGTAGGTGCCGAGCAGCGAGGTCCCGATGCCGCCGCGGGAGAGGTCAGGCAGGGGGTTGGTGTCGTTGTCAGAGAAGTACACCGTGGGGCCGTCCCAGACCCGGCGGGGGTTGCTCTCGACGGTGGCGTTCGCGAGCCGCACATCGTCGCAGTCGTGCACCTCGCCCGCGAGCGCGCCGCGGCCCGCGCCGATGCCCTCGGTGAGCGCCGACGTCGCGGGGATGCTCTGCCAGTCGCCGTTGGAGATCACCCGCGCGTTGAAGCGCGCGCGCCGCGTGCCGGGCAGGGCCATGGGCGCGGTCTCGGCGTTCACCTCGGAGTTCCGCAGCATCACGTTGTAGTCGTAGATCTTGTGCGACCACAGCATGCGCGCGGTGCTGTCGGCGGCGTCGGCCTCGGTGACCACCAGCAGCTCGGTCTCGGTGGGCACGTTCTCGATGTGATAGCCGCCGAGGTTGCGCGTGAAGAGCACGCGGTCACGGGTGGGCGACAGCACGTCCTCGGTGCCGTTGGCCGGGTGCGTGAGCTCGCTCACCGCGGAGCCGATCATCTCGCCCGGCGTGCCGTCGGGGTTCGGGCGATAGACCGTGACCCGGATGTGCTGCGAGTCATTCCCGTTGCCGAAGACCCGCACGTAGCCCCACAGGGTCACGCGCTCAGATGTGCCGGCCGTGGGCCAGTTGGCGGCGTCGAAGCACGCGAGGTTCGCCGGGCCCACGTTGCCCGTGCGACAGAACTCGCGCCGCTGGGTGTCGTCGCAGTTCGTGCGCACCAGGGGGTTGCGGCGCGTCGGCGGCGCGATGCAGACGCCGCAGGTGCTGACCTCGGCGCCCGGGCAGGTGCCGCGCGGGGTGTTGCAGTAGTCGTCACCGGGGAGGTTCGTGGCGCGGCCGCTGTCGGTCGCCGGGGGCACATCCCCCGCGGGGGTCACCGCGTCGACGGAGCCGTCGCGGGCGGTGGAGGTGGTGGATCCCGAGCAGGCGGCGAGGGCGCCGAACACGATCACGAGGCGAATCGAGCGCATCAATGGTCCTCCAAGGGGGCAGCAGCGGTCGGAACATACACCGATCCCGCGGCGCACGCGTCGCGGCCGGGGACGCCCCGCGCGCCCCGTCATCGGTGACGCGGGTGTTTCGTTGAGGCGAGGTCGGTGCGGGTGATACGTTCCCCGCCATGCCGCTCATCGAGACCGAGGAGGCAGCGCGTCGCCTCGCGCGCGCCATCGCCAGCGACCTCTCCCTCTACAATGAGGAGAAGATCACCCGGGGCATTCAAGACGACTCGCTCTTCGAGCAGATCGCTGACGAGATCGAAGAGGGGCGACAGCTCTACAAGTCCCGCGTGGCGCCGCTGCTCTACGAGCGGAACTTCTACGGCCGCGCCATCGTCGACATCCTCGTGAAGTCGAAGCGGCACATCAAATCCAAGGTGTGGTGAGCGAGCCCCGGCGCCTTCGCCTCACCGTCGCGACGGGAGAGGGTGGCGATCGCCTGGACCGCTGGTTGGGCGCGCGCCTCGCCGACGAGGGCGTGACGCGCAGCGCGGCCATGCGGCTCTGCGACGAGAGCCGCGTGCGGCTCCGCGGCGCGCCCATGAAGGGCTCGGCGAAGGTGCGCGAAGGCGACGCGGTGGACGTCGAGATCCCGCCGCCCGCGCCCGTCGAAGCCGTGGCCGAAGACATTCCGCTCACGGTGGTCTTCGAGGACGCGCACCTGCTGGTCATCGACAAGCCCGCGGGCATGGTGGTGCACCCCTCCCGCGGACACGTCGGCGGCACGCTGGTGAACGCGGTGCTGCACCACGCCGAGGTCGACGACGACGACGCGGATCCGCTGCGACCGGGCATCGTGCACCGCATCGACCGTCTCACGTCGGGCCTGCTGGTCGTGGCGAAGACCCCGGCGGCGCGCGAAGAGCTCCTCGCGCGCTTCAAGTCCCACGACATCCACCGGCTGTACCTCGCGCTCGCGCAGGGCACCGTGGCCGCGGGCACCTACGACACCTTTCACGACCGCCACCCCACCGAGCGTCTGCGATTCACGTCGCGCGGCAGCACGGGGCGGCGCGCGGTGACGCACGTGGCGCCGGTGGAGGTCCTCGCGGGCGGCAACGCCACGCTGCTGCGCTGCACGTTGGAGACCGGGCGCACGCATCAGATCCGCGTGCACCTGACCGATCACGGGCACCCCCTGCTGGGCGATCCGCTGTACGGGAAGCGAAGCGCCGACGCGCGGGTGGAGGCGGTGTCGCGGGCCCTCGGGCGGCAGGCGTTGCACGCCGCGGAGCTGGGCTTCGCGCACCCCATCACCGGCGAGACCCTGCGCTTCGAGTCGGCGCTCCCTGAAGACTTTGCGGCGGCGCTGGCGCGGCTGCGAGGGTAGCGCTCAGCCCGATCGCGCGACGCCCACGAGGGCGGTGATCGCGTGGTCGAGCATCGCCGGGTCGCGCTCGTATCCGGGCCAGCGGATCCAGAGCATTCCGCCGTGCGCGAGCATCACGAAGGGCCGCTGCGCGAGCTGCGCGAGGGCGCCGCGCACCGCGCGGTCTTCGAGGGCCCGCACCGGTGCGCCGGGGGCGGCCCACACCGCGCAGGCCTCGTCGAAGCGCGCGTCGGAGAGGTCCATGCGGCGGTAGTTGGGCAACCCGTCGGCGGCGGTGAGCCGCGCGCGGGACATCACCTGCAGCGGGCTGTGCGCGTAGCCCGGCGGGCGCGCGGCGGCGGAGGTGTGCGGCATGCGCCGGCGCTCGCGGGCGCTCGCGGTGGGGGCGACGAGCTGGTCGGGGTCGAGCTCCATCGCGTCGACGCTCACGTGCACGCCGTCGACCTCCCCCTGCACGCGCGGCGCGGTGAGCCCGCGGGAAGGTTCGAAGGCGAGGCCCCGCCGCGCGCACCACGCGCGCCAGAGCGGGTCCAGCGCGCGGAGCTCGAGCGCCCGACGGCGTTGGGCGATGACCGACGACGCCATCGCGCCACCGACGCCGAGCACGCCCACGAGCAGCACGACGAGGTCTTCGCCCATGCGGGCGTCAGCGCTCCATCAGCTTTCGCAGGCGCTTGGCGTCGGCGTACATGTCGACGTTCGCGAAGACCGCGAGGCACTCCGTCGACTGCGTGCGCGTGATGACGTCGGCCACGGTCGCCAGCGGCGGGTCTTCGTAGCGGGACTTGTATCCCGCGGGCCCCGTCATTCGGTAGTAGCCCCGGGGGACCTTGCCGAAGGCGGGGTGCCGCAGGGGGTCGCGGGCCACGAGCACGCTGAGGTCCTTCACGGTGGCCTCGGCGTCCTTGAGGTCCCACGCCGGCGGGGGCTCCCAGACGAGGGGCGCGCCCGCGGTGCTGCCGATCCGCTCGAAGAACGCGCGCACGGCCGCGCGGTTGGGCTTTGACGAGGTGGTCTCGGGCGCCGACAGCACCACCACGGCGCGCGCGTCGAGGTCTCGCGCGACGGGGAGAAAGGCCTCCCACGCGGCGTCGGCGGCGGCGCTGGGCTTGAAGTGGTCCGCGCTCACCTCGCGGGGGGCGAGGGCGGTGAACACAAACCCGGTGGGCGCCTCGCGCCGCCAGCGGCGCACGATGGCGGGCCCTGGCACGCCCAGGAAGGTGTCGGCGACCTCGGCCAGCGCGAATTCCTTGAGGTACCGCGTCGCGGGGACCGGGAAGCCCGAGCAGCCGATGAGCGTCATGGGCGCGGAGTATAGTCCAGCCGCGCCGCGGACGGCGGGTCGGGTGATGGTACCTTCCGGCGCCTTATGCGCATTGAAATCCACCCCGAGCATCCCGAGCCGCGAAAAATCGCCCGCGCCGTCGACGCCCTGCGCCGCGGCGGCTGCATCGCCTACCCCACCGACACGGTCTACGGGCTCGGCTGTGCGATGAGCGACAAGCGCGCCGTCGACAACCTCTACGCGATGAAGCGCATGCCGCGGGACCACGCCCTCGCGCTGGTGGTGCCCGACCTCTCGGGCATTTCGCAGTTCGCCGTGGTCGAGGATTTTCACTACCGCTTCGTGAAGCGCCTCGTTCCCGGCCCCTACGTGTTCATCCTCACGGCGACCCGCGAGGTGCCCAAGATCCTGATGATGAAGCGCAAGAGCGTGGGCATTCGCGTGCCTGCGCACGCCATCCCGCTGGCCCTGGCGCAGGCGCTCGGGGAGCCCATCTTGTCGACGACGGCCTCGCACCCCGCGGATGGGCCCGAGGCGCTGCAGGACCCCGACGACATCGACGCGCGCTTCCCCACGCTGGAATTGGTGCTCGACGCGGGCCTCGGGGCGCTGCACCCGAGCACGGTGCTCGACCTCACCGACAAGGAGCCCGCGCTGGTGCGCGCCGGGGCGGGCATGGAGCTCATCGAGAAGCTCTACGGCATCCGCGCGCCGATCATGGACGACGATGCGTAGCGCCGTGGCGGCGGTGACCTTCGTGACGGGCGCGCTGCTCGGCGTGATCGGCGGGCGGGCGTTGGGCGCGCGCGCGGCGAGGCCGACGGTGAGCGCGTCGCAGACCGAGGACCGCGACCGCGATGGACGTCCCGACCGCTGGGTGGAGCGAGACGCACAGGGCCGCCTCGCGCGGGTCTCCCTGGACGAGGACCGCGACGGCCGGCCCGACCGCGTGGCGATCTACGTCGACGGGCGGCTCAACCGCACGGACTACGACAGCGACCGCGACCACCGCATCGACGCGACGGATCAGTACGGCGCCGACGGTCGCGTGAACATGACCCTGTGGGACCGCGACTGGAATTCCATCCCCGAGCGCTGGGTGCAGAAGAACCGCCGCGGGCAGGTCACGGGCGAGTGGGTCGACGCGAACCAGGACGCTGTGCCCGAGCGCTTTCGCGCCTTCGACCCCAGCGGCCGCGTCACCGAAGACGCCTCCGACCGCGATGGCGACGGGCTCTTCGAGGTGAACTCGATCTTCAACACCCGCTGGTCACCCACCGACCACGCCGTGCGCGTGGAGCGCGACGACGACCGCGACGCCCTCTACGAGCGCCGCGAGACCTTCACCCGCGCGGGGGTGCTGCGCTCGGTGAACGAAGACACCGACAACGACGGGAGCCGCGACCACCTCGTGCTGTTCCGCCCCGACGGGCGCGTGCTCAAGGAGGGCTTCGACCGCGACGGCGACGGGTGGTTCGAGGCGTGGCGCTTTCCGGTCTCCGCGGGCGACGCGCGCACCGCGCACGACGACGACGCCGACTATGACCTCGACCGCTGGGACGCGCCGGGGCCGCCGCCGGGGTGGTGCGCCGCCCGTTGCGTCGCGCCGCCGGTCGCGGGACAGTCTTCGCCGTGACCCTGGTGACGGAGCACGCGCGGGCGCTGCAGGTCTTCGATCGCTTCCTCGCGCACGCGCGGGCCGTGTCGCCCCCGGCGGTGACGCCGCCGCCCCCGGCCCCCGTGGAGAAGGTGCCTGCGCCCGCGAGCCATCCCCCGCTCACCGAGGTCAGCACCGCGGTGACGCCCTGGGAGGAGCCCACCAAGGAGCGCCCCGACGTGATGCGCGCGCTGGCCGCGGGCGCCGCCGCGCACCCCGACACCGCGCCGGGCATCGTGGCGCCGGTGGTCGAGCAGTCGATCATCGTCGACGACGACACGCTCACCGATCCGGAGTTCGGGCGCGCGCTGCTGCACCAGATGAGCGACCTGCTGCGCCCCGCGGCGCCGCCCGCGGTCGCGCCGATGCCCGTCGAGCAGCTCGTGCAGGAGATGTCGGTGCTGGTGAAGTACGGCCACACCGCCCAGGCCGCGGAGGAGACCGAGCGCTGGATTCGCGCACACCCCGACGACGTCTCCGCGCACCTCGAGCTCGCGGAGTACGAGCTCCAGCGCCTGGACCGCGAGGCGGCCATTCAGCGCTTCATTCAGCTCCTGAGCCGTCTGGTGGAGCGCGGCGACGCGCGCAGCGCCCGCGACGTGGTGCGGCGGATTCGCGGGGACATTCGCGGCGACGCGCGGGTCGACGCGCTGCTCACCCGCCTCAACGTGACGTGAGCCGCTCGGGCGGGATCACGTCGACGGGGTAGTCCCCGGTGAAGCACGCCTCACAGAAGCCCGTGTCGCCGTAGCCCACCGCCGCGCGCAGCCCCTCAAGCGAGAGGTACGCCAGCGAGTCGGAGGTCACGTAGCGCGCGATCTCCTCGACCGAGTGGCTCGCCGCGATGAGCTCGCGCCGGTTGGGGGTGTCGATGCCGTAGAAGCACGGCCAGCGTGTGGGCGGCGACGACACCCGCAGGTGCACCTCCCGGGCGCCCGCGTCGCGCAGCAGCTTCACGATCTTGCGCGAGGTGGTGCCCCGCACGATCGAGTCATCCACCACCGCCACGCGCTGGCCCGCGAGCACGTCGCGCACCGGATTGAGTTTCAGCCGAACGCCAAAGTGACGAATGGACTGCGCGGGCTCGATGAAGGTCCGCCCGACGTAGTGCGAGCGAATGAGTCCCATCTGAAAGGGCACCCCGCTGGCCTCGGCGAACCCGATGGCCGCGGGCACCCCCGAGTCGGGCACGGGGATCACCACGTCGACGTCCGCAGGGCTCTCCCGCGCGAGGATCTGCCCCATGCGCTTGCGGGTCGCGTAGACCCCGCGGCCGGCGAGCACGCTGTCGGGGCGCGCGAAGTACACCTGCTCGAACACGCACGAGCGCGGCGGCGCGGGCTCGAAGGGCCGCAGTGAGCGCAGGCCCTCGCCGTCGATCACCAGCACCTCGCCGGGCTCGACGTCGCGCACGAACTCCGCGGCGATGAGGTCGAAGGCCGTGGGCTCGCTCGCGAGCACGTGCGCGCGGTTCAAGATCCCCAGTGAGAGCGGGCGAAACCCGTGCGGGTCGCGCGCGGCGATGAGGGTGTCGCCCGCGAGCACGAGGATCGAGAAGGCCCCGCGCACCTGTCGCAGGGCGTGGATGATCCGGTCGACCACGGGGCCCGCGGGGGCCCGCGCGATGAGGTGCAGCAGCGCCTCGGTGTCGGTGGCCGTCTGAAAGATCGCGCCCGCGGCGTCGAGCGAGGCGCGCAGGGCGTCGGTGTTGGTGAAGTTGCCGTTGTGCGCGACGGCCAGGGGGATGCCGCCGTGCTCGACCACCAGGGGCTGCGCGTTGCGCACGTGCGAGGCGCCGGCGGTGCTGTAACGCACGTGGCCGATGGCGAGGGAGCCCGGGAGCTTTGGGAAGGTGTCGGGGCGAAAGACGTCCTGCACGAGCCCCATGGCGCGGTGCGAGTGCATCGTGCGCGGGGGTTCGACCGTCGCGATGCCGGCGGACTCCTGGCCGCGGTGCTGCAGCGCGTGCAGCCCGAGGTAGGTGAGGTTGGCCGCTTCGGCGTGGCCGTACACGCCGAAGACGCCGCATTGATCGCGAAAGTGGTCGTCGAGGGGGTCGCGCACGGCGGGAGGTATACGCGTGATCGCGGCGAGGCCGTAGTTTGCGCGTCGGTTTGCGCCCGACGGCGTCGAGGCGCGCGCGGGGGTGGTACCCTGCTCGACCCTCGATGAGTGCCCTGGTGCCGTTGACCTCGTCCCGCGACGCCGCCCGATTCGGGCACAAGGCCGCCGGTCTCGCGGCGCTGCTGGAGGTGCCCGGCTTGCGCGTGCCGCCGGGCTTCGCGGTGGAGGTCGCCGCCTTTGCGCAGCACGTGCGGTCGGTGCTCCCGGCTGGGCAGTGGCCTGAGCGTCTCGCGCAGGGAGACCCCACCGCCCGTCGCGCCGATCGTCTTGAGGCCATTCGTGCGCGTCTGGAGCAGGCGCCCCTGGACCCTGCCTTCGAGGGCGCGCTCGTCGACGCCTGGCGCGCGCTGGGCGGCGGCGCCGTGGCCGTGCGGTCGAGCGCGCTGCACGAAGACGCCGCGGGAGGATCGGCCGCGGGCCTGCAGGAGACCGTGCTCGACGTGCGCGGCGAGGAGGCGCTGCGCGACGCCGTGCGGCGGGTGTGGTCGTCGATCTTCACCGAGCGCGCGATGACCTACCTCGCGCGGGCCCTCCCGGGTGTCGGCGCGCCCGTGGGCGTGGCGGTCGTGGTGCAGCGAATGGTCGCCGCGGAGCGCGCGGGGGTGCTCTTCACGGCAGACCCGCTGCGCGACGATCCCGGCGTCGCGGTGATCGAGGCCACACGGGGCCTCGGCTGCGCGGTGGTCGATGGCGTGGTGTCGCCCGAGGTCCTTCGGGTGCGCCGGGCCGACGGCGCGGTGATCTCGCGGCAGGGCGCGTCGCTCGCGGAGCCCGTGCTCTCCGACATGGATGTGCAAGAGCTCCTGCAGGCGGCCGACGCGGTGGAGCGAGCCGCAGGCAGCGCGCGGGACATCGAGTGGTGCTTCGCCGACGGCGCGCTCTGGCTGCTGCAGTCGCGCCCGATCGTGCGCCGCAGCGCGCAGCGGGTGGGTCACGGGCTCTCGTCCGATCGGTCGCAGTGGGTGTGGAGCAACGTCAACGTGGGCGAGGCGCTGCCCGGGGTGGCGACGCCGCTGACCTGGTCGGTGGCGGCGAAGTTCAGCGACCACGGGTTTCGCAGCGCGTTTCACTCCCTCGGGTGCGAGGTCCCCATCGGCGCGGAGCTCGTGGGCAGCTTTCACGGTCGGATCTACCTCAACCTCACGCACTTCATGCAGGTGGCGCGGCAGGTGCCTGCGCTGAGCGCCCGGATGCTGCTGGAGTTCGGCGGCGGCGGCGGCGCCGAGGAGATCGAGCGGCAGGTGGAGCCCGGGCGCTGGGGACCGTTCCTGCGGCGCGCGCCGACCGTGGGCCTTCGGCTCGCGGCGGAGAACGCTCGCCTCGACGGGCGCCTCGCGGCGTTCGAGCGGGCCTTCGGGGAGGCGCGCCGACGGTCGGAGTCCCGCGCGCTGGGCAGCGTCTCGAATGACGCGCTGGCGGCTGCGCTCGATGACGCCCACACGCTGCTCGACCACACCGGCCGGGTGATGCTGAGCTGCGCGTCGGGGTACCTCGGCAGCGTCGTGGCGATGCGCGCGCTCCTGCGCCGCGCGGTCCCGGGGGAGGCCGAGCGCTTCGAGCAGGAGCTGCTCGCGGGCTTCTCGGACCTCGAGAGCGCCGCGCCGGGCGTGGCGCTCTTTCACATCGCCGAGGTCGCGCGGGCCGAACCCGAGGCGCGAGCGCTGATCGCCACGCGCTCGCCCGCGTCGCTGCGGGTCGAGGAACTCCCGCTCGGGCCGACGCGTCGGGCGATGACGTCGTTCTTGAAGGCCTACGGGTTTCGTTGTCCGCGCGAGGCCGAGCTCGCCACGCCGCGGTGGCGCGAGGACCCGTCGACGCTCTTCGCGGCGATTCGCGCGCACCTGCTCCGCGATGACCGTCGGGGCATCGACGGGGTGGAGCGGCAGGGGCAGATTCGGGCGGAGTCCGAGCGGGCGTTGGAGGCGCGGTTGCCGCCCGTGGGGCGCTCGCTCGCGCGACACCTGCTCGCGCGCACGCAGCGCTTCGCCCGGCTGCGAGAGCGGATGCGCGCGAGGGTGACGGAGGCGCTGTGGTTCGTGCGGGAGGTCGCCGTGGAGGCGTCCCGTCGCATGGCCGCGCGCTTCCCGCTCGCGGGCGACGACGCGGCGTTCTTCCTCTCGATGGACGAGCTCCTCGCGTGGCTGCGGGGGCAGCTGGGCGACCCCTCGGTGCTGGTGCGGGTGCGCCGGGCGCAGCACGAGCGAGACCTCTCGCGGCCTGATCCGCCGTCGACCTTCGTGGGGGCTCCGCCCGAGCTCGGCGCGTCCCATGCGCCCACGGGCGATCGCTGGAACGGCGTGGCGGCGTCGCCCGGGGTGATCACGGGTACGGTGCGCGTGCTGCGCTCTCCGCGCGACGGCGCCGATCTGCGACCCGGCGAGGTGCTGGTCACCAGCGTCGCCGATGTCGGCTGGACGCCGCTCTTTCTGATCGCCTCGGCGGTGGTGACGGAGCTCGGCGGGGCGCTGTCGCACGCGGCGCTCGTCGCGCGGGAGTACGGCGTTCCCTTCGTGGCAAACGTGGCTGGGGCGACGCACGCGCTGCGCACGGGGGATGTGGTGCGCGTCGACGGTGCCGCGGGCGTCGTCGAGCGGCTAACGCAGGGGTGAGGGCGGGGCGCCGGGTCGCGGCGCCCCGAGGGAGGGGATCAGGGACGGTTGACGCGCACGGAGTAGTTCCCCGCGTTGCCGACGAGGAACCCGTCGACCAGGAGCTCGTGCAGGCGCACGGTGTTGGCGTAGGTCACGCTGAGCTGCGAGGTCGGCGAGCAGGTGTTCACGCCGTTGTCGTTGCACGCGGTGAAGCCGTTGCCGTTCTGCAGGTTCAGCACGGTGTCAAACTCCGCGGTGCCGCAGGTCTCGGCCGTGAGGGTCACGGTGCCCGACATGGTCGGCGGGCAGGTGGTCCACCAGTAGCCGTTCTCCGGGCCGGTGCCGCCGCAGGTGGCGCTGGCGAAGCCGTTGCTGCCCGAGGTGCGGCCGCTCTGCGTGGTCGCGCCCGCGGCCAGCACCGAGAGCGTGCCGCCCGCCGCGGGCACGTGCTCGATGTGCAGGTTGGACGTGCCCGTCGCGCCGTTCCAGCCGGTGAGCGCGATGTACCAGGTGCCCGCGGGCAGCACGGTCACGATGCGCGACCGGGTGCCCACGTCGCCGCAGACGCCGTTCGCGTCGTCGTTGCAGACCACGTCGCCGGGGGTCTGCGTCGCCACCGGGCGGCCCATGCTGTCGAGGAAGTACAGCGCGGTGTCCCAGTTCGCGCCGAAGGTGTCGACGTACACGAGCTCGCGGCGCGAGAGCGTGAAGCGGAAGTACACGTCAGGGGAGAGGCCGACGGACCCGCCGAGGCAGGGGTTCTGCAGGTTGTTCGTCGCGCCGGTGGTGGTCCCGGTGACGTCGAGCGTCGCTGACGAGAAGCTCAGCGTCTGCGCGTTCTGCAGGGTGTCGTTGGCCGGCACCGCCGCGACGCAGGCGCCCGCGCGGCAGGTGGTGCCGCTCGCGCAGACCGTACCGCACGCACCGCAGTTGCGCGCGTCGGTCTGGAGGCTGACGCAGCCGCCGCTGCAGAACGACGTGCCGGTCGGGCAGGCGTTCACGCAGGTGCCCGACGAGCAGGCCTGGCCCACCTCACAGCGGCGGTTGCACGCGCCGCAATTGAGGGTGTCGCTCGAGACCGAGCGCTCGCAGCCGTTGGCCGGGTTGTTGTCGCAGTTCGCCCAGCCCGCGTTGCAGGTGCCGATCCCGCAGGCCCCGGCGGTGCAGACCGGCGTGGCGTTGGCGAGCGCGCAGACCCGACCGCACGCGCCGCAGTTGGCGACCGTGTTGGTCACGTTCGTCTCGCAGCCGTTCGCCGGGTCGCCGTCGCAGTTGCCGAAGCCCGCGGCGCAGGCCGCGACGTCGCAGGCGCCCTGCGAGCAGGTCGCGGAGGCGTTGGCGAGGGCGCAGGCGGTGCCGCAGGCGCCGCAGCGCGTGACGG
>JBILLI010000422.1:0-6603 GCA_044376155.1 Polyangiales bacterium | reverse complement strand
GGGCAGTACGCCCTCTCCCCCGTCCCCTCTCCCGCAGCGAAGCTGCAAGAGAGGGGGGTGACGCGTTTCGTGGCCGTGAGTTCCGCGCCTGCGCGTCAGCCATCGTCTTCGAGGCACCTCCGTGATCTCGTGCCCACGCGAAGACCCGATGTGGACCCTCGCGGGTGCACCCCTCTCTTGCAGCTTCGCTGCGGGAGAGGGGACGGGGGAGAGGGCGTACTGCCCTCGCGGGTGCACCCCTCTTTTGCAGCTTCGCTGCGGGAGAGGGGACGGGGGAGAGGGCGGAGTGTCCCCGCTGGTGGCCGCACGAGATTGCGCATCCCTTGGGGGACGCTCGTCGTGACGGTTGATGCCACGTCGATTCAAGCCGACGCGTCGCAGCGTACGGATCCCAGCTGAGCGGAGAGACGGTCAGCCCTTGAGGGTCACCGCCCAGGTGATGTTCACCGTGGGGGCGAGCATCTTCGAGACGGAGCAGTATTTCTCCATCGAGAGGCGCACGGCGCGCTCGAGCTTGTGCGGGTCGACCGCGCCCGAGGCGGCGAAGCGCACCTCGATGTCGGTGTACACCGCGGGGATCGCGTCGGCGCGCTGACCCACCACGTCGACGTCGAGGTCTTCGAGGGGCTCCTTCTGCTGCTTCTCCAGGATGTGAATCACGTCCATGGCGCTGCACCCCGCGAGCGCGATGAGCACGGCCTCCATGGGGCGCACGCCCTCGCCCTGCCCGCCGAGGTCGGGCGGGCCGTCGATGAGGGTGGTCTGCCCCGTGGCGTTGCGCGCCTCGAAGAGCGCGCCGCGCTTGCGGCGCAAGGAGATCGACATGCTCTTGGCCGCGCTCATACGTTCGCTCCGAACACCCCCGAGGAGAGGTAGCGGTCCCCCCGGTCACAAAGAATGCAGACCACCACGCCCGACTCCAGCTCCGACGCGACCTTGAGGGCCGCCCAGGTCGCGCCCCCCGCGCTCACGCCCACGAAGACCCCCGCCTCCAGGGCGAGGCGTCGCATGGTGTCTTCGGCGTCCTGCTGCGAGATGTCGATCACCCGGTCGACGCGCGCGGGCTCGTAGATCTTTGGGAGGTACGCCTCGGGCCAGCGGCGAATGCCTGGGATCTTCGCCCCATCCGTGGGCTGGCACCCCACGATGGTCACCGCGGGGTTCTGCGACTTGAGGTAGCGCGAGCAGCCCATGATGGTGCCCGTGGTGCCCATGCTCGACACGAAGTGGGTGACCTCACCCTTCGTGTCGCGCCAGATCTCGGGGCCGGTGCTCTCGACGTGGGCGGTCCAGTTGTCGGGGTTGGAGAACTGGTCGAGCATCACGTACCCGCCCTCGCGCACCTTCGCGCGGGCGTAATCAATGGCCTCTTCCATCCCGCCCTTCGCCGAGACCAGGACCACCTTGGCGCCGAAGGCCTCCATGGTCTGCACGCGCTCGGCGGTGGCGTTCTCGGGCATGACCAGCTCGATCTCGACGCCGTAGGCGCGGGCCATCATCGCCAGGGCGATGCCGGTGTTCCCGCTGGTGGGCTCGATGAGCCGCGTGCCCGGGGGGATCTCCCCACGCGCCACGGCGTTCTTGATCATCCATTTGGCGGGGCGGTCCTTCACCGAGCCCGCGGGGTTGTTGCCTTCGAGCTTGCCGTAGAGCCGCACACCCGGGCGGTTCACGAGCGCGGAGAGGTCGACGAGGGGGGTGTTCCCGATGAGGTCAGCGATGTTCATGCGAGGTCTCTCCCGTCGCGCGGGTGCCCACGAGCTCGTAGTCGGCGGCGTAGTCGAATTTGATCTCGCCGGCTTCATCGAGCATCCACGCCGGGGCCTGACGGCGCGGGACCTTCACCCGCTGCAGCGGCACGGCGGTGCCAAACACGTGGTCGAAGAGGGGGGTGGTGACCCCGTGGTTGTCTTTGGGCGAGCGGTGGTGGTGTTGCAAGTGGTGTCGCCGCCGCCAGCGGCCGTACCAGTTCGTCGGCGGGTGCGTGTGCACGCGGCGGTGCAGCACCTCGTAGCCCAGGTAGAACACCGAGAAGCCAACGGCGTAGGACCACCCCCGACGACGTCCCACCAGCGCCGAGGCCAGGGGGCCCACCATGGAGACCACGGCGACGGCCGCGGCGGCCTTGTGGGACGAGGGCGCGAAGTAGGTCGGGTCGGCGTGGTGCGCGAGGTGCTCGGTGTTGAACTCCCCGCCCAGCCCCGCCGGGGTGAGCCGACCCATAAGGGTCTGCGCGCGCTTGCGCTTTGGGCCGTGGCCGACCCAGCGGTGAATGGCGTACTCCGCGGCGTTCCAGGTGGCGCCGCCGAGGGTGAAGGCGAGAAGCGAGAGGGGGTTCACTCGTCGTCGTCCTTGCGCTGTGCGCGCAGCATGGCGGGCTCGAGGCCGTGCTTCTTGAAGAGCTCGCGGAGGTAGCGCCGGTCGACGCCCGAGCGCCGCGCGGCCTCGGAGAGGTTGTACCCCGCGGCCTCGAACAGACGCAGGAGGTAGTCCTTCTCGAAGTTCTCCACGGCGAACTGCTTGGCGTCTTGAAAGGGCATGTCAAGCAGGCGCTTGCCGTCGACCACGCGCATCGAGGGCGCGGCCTCGGGGCCCGGGAGGGTCGCCCGGGGGTCGATCTCGCGCTCGTCCTCTTCGACGAGGTCGACGGTCACCGGCGCGCCGCCCGAGAGCATCACCGCGCGCTCGACCACGTTGCGCAGCTCGCGCACGTTGCCGGGCCAGCGACGCAGTTGCATGCGCAAGACCACCTCGTCGGAGAGCGACGCCCCGAGCATGCGCGCGAAGTGCCGCGCGAGCACGGCGATGTCCTCAGGCCGCTGCCGCAGGGGAGGGACCTTGAGCACGCCGACCTTGAGTCGAAAGAGCAGGTCCTGGCGAAAGCGCCCGGCGGCGACCTCGGACTCCAGGGAGCGGTTCGTCGCGGCCACCACCCGCACGTCGACGTGCTTGTAGTTCGTGTCGCCCACGGGGCGAACCTCGCGGGCCTCGAGGGCGCGGAGCAGCGCGGGTTGAAGCTCCAGCGGGAGCTCGCCGATCTCGTCGAGAAAGATGGTCCCGCCGTCGGCGCGGCGAAAGGCGCCGTCGTTGTCGCTCACCGCGCCCGTGAACGCCCCCTTGCGGTGCCCGAACAGCTCCGACGCGATGAGGCTCGGTGACACCGCCGCGCAGTCGAAGACCACGAAGGGCTTCGCCACCCGCGGGGACTGCGCGTGCAGCGCCCGGGCGATGACCTCCTTGCCCGTGCCGGTCTCGCCCTCGATGAGCACCGTGAGGGGAGACGGCGCGATGCGCGACACCGCGGCGCGCAGGCGCTCCATCGCGGCGGAGGCGCCCACGAGGTCGAAGCTGTCGCGGCGGTGCCGGGGCGCGGCGGGGGCGATGGGGGCGGGCTTCACGGCGTCGTCGCCGACGCGCACGGTGATGTCGATCTGCTTGCCGAGGCGCAGGGAGACTTCGTCTTTGAGCGGCAGCTCGCGAATGCGCGCGCCCTGGTGGTGCGTGCCGTTCTTGGTGTCCATGTCCACCAGGGTCACGCCGCTGGGAAAGATCTTGATTTCAAGGTGCACGCGCGAGACGAAGGGGTCGTCGATGACCACCTCGTTGGTCGCGTCGCGCCCGAGCCGCACGATGCCCTCGCGGGCGCGGAAGGGGGAGGGGTGCCCGGGGGAGACCACCTCCACGAAGCGGGTGCTGGGGCCCTGCGGGCGGAGGCCCGGCACGGTCATCGTGCGCTCGTCGTCGTGCATCTTGCGCGAGCGGAGAATACACCAGAACTCAACGGTCCATGGCGCGGGAACGGCGCGCCGCGCGGCCCCGAAGCCCGAGGTCATGGCCTCGTGACCCTGCGGCGCCTATACGCTCGGGCATGAAGCGCCGCGCCGACGTCGGGCTCTACGTGCTGAACCTCGCGCTCCTCGGGACCCACCAGTGCGACGCCGTGGCGTGGCGGGAGTGGGACGTGTTCGGGGTGCCCGGCGGCCTCGGGTTCTTTCTCGTGTTCAACCTCGCGGCGATGCTCCTGCTCGGGGCGGGGCTGGCGTCGGTGGCGACGGGCGGTCGGGCCGCGGCGCTCGCCTGCGCGGCCACCGGGCTCGTCACCTGCGGGCTGCACATGGTCTTTCTGCTCCGTGATCGCGTGGCGTTCTGGAGTCCCGGGTCGCTGACCCTGCTGCTGGGCATCCTGGTCACGTCGATCGCGCAGGGGGCGCTCGCGCTGCGCCGACCGCGCGCGACATAGCGCGGTGGTTCGACGGTCGTTAGCATCCCCGCGCCATGCCGCAGACCGCCGACCGCGCGTCGTTCTTCCCCGCCATCGAGAAGCGCCACGGGCAGCCCATCGGGCACTGGATCGCCCTGCTGACCGCCTTCCCCGAGAAGAAGTACGACGCGCAGATGGAGCTCCTCCAGGCGCAGCACGGGTTCAGCCGCGCCCACGCCAACGCGCTGGTGCTCTACTGCCGCGGGTCGGTGAGCGCCCACCGGGTCGACTCCCTCGACGCCTACCTCGCCGCGGCCACCGCCCCACAAGCCGCCACGGTGCGCGCGATCTTCGCCGCCATCGCCGCGCAGCACCCCGACCTCGCGCCCGTCATCGCGTGGAACCACCCGATGCTGAAGCTCGGCGCGCGCTACGTCTTCGGGGTCTCGGTGGCGAAGCAGCACCTCACCCTCGCGCCCATGGGCGACGGCGTGCTCGACGCGTTTCGCCCGCGGCTCACGGACTACGAGGTCAACAAGAAGACCCTGCGCGTGCCGTCGGACTGGCCCGTGGATGGCGCCCTGTTGTGCGACATGGTGACGGCCTCGCGAGGCAGGTGAGCACCGGGCGGTGACAACCCGTCGCGGAACTTTCCCCCGCGGGCGCTTCGTGCGAGCCCTCGGCGCCATGATCGAGTCGCCTGAGATCGTGCAGACCGCGGCCCGCCCCGCGGCCACCGTGCGCCTCACCGTGTCGCGCGGCGAGGTCGCGAAGGTGATGGACGCGGCCATTCAAGAGGTGCTGCGGGCGCTCGCGGCGCAGCACATCCCGCCCGCGGGTCCGCTCTTCGCGCACCACGCGCGCATCGAGCCCGAGGTCTTCGTCTTCGACGTGGGCTTCCCCGTGCGTACGGCGATCACCCCGGTGGGGCGGGTGGAGAACACCACGGTGCCCGCGGCCCGCGCGGCGCGCACGGTGTACACGGGCCCCTACGAGGGACTCGGCGCGGCGTGGGGGGAGTTCATGCAGTGGGTCCGCGCGCAGGGGCACACGCCCGGGCCGAACGCGTGGGAGGTCTACGCCTACGGCCCCGAGCGCACGCAGGACCCGTCGCGCTACCGCACGGAGCTGTTCCGCCCGCTCGCGGGGTAGCACCGCGCCCTCGACGCACCGGCGCAAGGATGGCGCCGCGGCCGTGGTAGCGTGCCCGCGACCCACGCGGGAGGACCACCATGGGATACGGCAGCTACAGCCTTGAGGCGCACCGCGCCATCGTCGGCGCGCGCGACGCGGCGACCATGACCTTCGCGCCGGGGCTCGACCCGAGGATGAACCCGCTCGGCGTCGACAAGCGCGAGTGCCGCGACAGCGATGCGCACCCGAGCTCCGTGGGGATCGTCTTCGCGCTCGACGTGAGCACCTCCATGGGGGCCATTCCGCGCTCGCTGGCGACGAAGACCCTGCCCACTTTCATGGAGGCGACGCTGTCGGTGATCCCTGATCCGCAGGTGCTCTTCATGGCCTTCACCGACGCGCGCTATTGGAGCGCGCCCTGGTTCCCGCTGCAGGTCGGGCAGTTCGAGAGCGAGGCCGCGCTCATGGACCGCTGGCTCGCGTCGACGTACATCCCGCGTGGCGACAGCCCCTTCGAGATCCCGCCCCCGTACATCGGCGAGTCGTACGACCTGCCGATGTATTTCGCCGCGCGCCACACGTCGATGGATTGCCTCGAGAAGCGCGGCCGGCGCGGGTACTTCTTCATGACCGGCGACGAGCCGCCGCTGCCGCGCCTCGACGCCGCGCACGTCCGCGCGTCCATTGACCCCCAGGCGCAAGAGGGAATGGCCCTCCATGCGCTCGTCGCGGAGCTGGAGCGCTCCTTCGAGCCCTTCTTTCTCATCCCCGACCGCGCGCGGGCGGCGCGCTACGACTGCGAGGCGGTCTATCGCAAGCTCTTTCACGAGCGCTGCGTGGTGCTCGAAGACCCCGACGACACCGCGGTGGTCGCGGCGATGCTGCTCGGCGTCGGCGAGCGCGTGCTCGCCACGCGGGCCGACATCGAGGCGCGGCTCGAAGGCTCCTTCGGCCGACAGGGCGAGGCGCGGGACCGCGTGGTGCGCGCGGTGTTGCCCTACGCCGAGGCCCTCGCGCGGGGGCCCATCGCGCCGCCCGAAGTGATCTCGCAGCGCGCCGACTGCGCCGCCGCGGCGCCGTGACCTCCCGCTCATCACCGCGACACGCCCCCTGACCCTCTCCCAGCGACCGAACGGCCCGGTCGCGCCCCGCGCGGCGTGAGGGGCGCGAGACGTCTCCGAAGACCGGAGGTGAAATCGCGGCGCGCGGCCCCCTTCCCTACGCCCTTCCCCCGCCTCGGGGGAAGGGTGGCGAGCCGCTGTCTCAGG
>JBILLI010000421.1:0-6604 GCA_044376155.1 Polyangiales bacterium | reverse complement strand
ACGCTCACCTCCGAGAACTCGGTGCGAATGGACCCGGGCTCGATGAGCGAGACGTGCACGCCGAAGGGCTTGAGCTCCACGCGCAGGGCGTCAGAGAGCGACTCCACGGCGTACTTCGTGGCGTTGTAGGCCCCCATGAGCGGGAAGGTCATGCGACCGCCCACGCTGCTCACATTGATCACCCGCCCCGCGCCGCGGGCGCGCATCGCGGGGAGAAATGCCCGGGTCACGGCCATGAGTCCGAACACATTGGTCTCGAACTGCGCGCGCACCTGCGCGTCGGTGAGCTCCTCCAGCGGGCCGATGAGACCGTAGCCGGCGTTGTTCACCAGCGCGTCCACGCCGTGCCCATCCGTCGCCGCGAGGATCGCCGCCCGCGCCGCCTCGATGGACTCCGCGCGCGTCACGTCCATCACCAGGGTCTCCAGAGAGGTCCCCGCGGCTTCGGACTTCAGCGACGCCAGCGCCGCCTCGCGACGACCCGTGGCGAAGACCCGATGACCCGCCCGGGCGAGGTCCAGGGCCGTGCGACGACCGATGCCCGCGGTGGCGCCCGTGATGAGAATGACCTGCTGCTTCATGGGGAGGCTCCGTACTGAGAATGAACGTTCATTCCGAACGTGTTCGAACCGGGGCGCCGCGCGGGACCATCCCGACGGGCGCCGTGTGGGAGAGCTCAGTCTTCGGGGCGGCGAATGGCGTCCCAGAGGGCGTCTTCGGCGAGGCGCTCGGCCTTGCTGTCGGGGGTGAGGTGCCCCTCCCAGCCCGCGCGCACGAGGCCGACCAATCCCCCCCACACCAGCGCGCCGAGCACCTCGGGGGAGCCCCGGCGGGTGACCTTCGCGCGCTCGCCCTGCGAGAAGAACTCCCGAAACGGCTGGAGCATCTGCGACTCCAGGGCCTTGCAGGGCGCGTCGAGGTAGGGCGCGTGGTGGTGCGCCTCGAGGAACTTCAGCGCCTCGGGCTCGCGCCGCGCGAAGGCCATGAAGCGCGTGACGAAGTGGTGGAACTGCGCCCGCGGCGGCGACGCGAACGGGAAGTCGCTCAAGAGCGCCGCGCCCAGGGCCTGCTTGTAGCGGGCGTAGAGCGCGTTCACGATGGCCTCCTTGCTCTCGAAGTGCCGGTAGATCGTGCCCGCCGCCACCTTCGCCCGCGAGGCGATTTCGGGCACCGCCACGCCGTGAAAGCCACGCTCCGCGAACAGCGACAGCGCCGCGCCGAGGATCGCCTCGCGCTTGTCGTCCGGGCTGTCAGAGCTGCGCGCCATCGTGCGAATGAACATTCACTCTCACTGCAGGGTTGTCAAGGGGCGGGGTTGAACTCGTCGCCTTGACGGGGGCGTCGGGCGGTGGCGAGAGTGCCGCCATGCGTCTCTCCATGCTTGTTCTGCTCCTGGCGGCGACGGGGTGTGAGGCCGCGCGGCCGACCTTCAGCCCCACGGTGGTGGTGGCCGACGGCGCCACGGTGAGTGACGCCAACCTCCCCCCGACGGACGTCTCGCTCAGCACCGACGTGCCGCCGATCCCCGTGCGCGACGGGGGGAGCGTGGCGAACAACTGCTCCGAGGCCGCGCAGCTGGTGTACGTGCTGAGCGACAGCAGCGACCTGTACAGCTTTCGCCCGAACCTCCGGCAGTTCACCCGCATCGGACGTCTCCGCTGCCCCACCACGATGCAGCCCAACTCCATGGCCATCGACCGCAACGCGGTGGCCTGGGTGAACTTCGTGCAGAGTGATTTCGGCGACTCCGCCGGGGCGATCTACCGGGTGAACACCACCGACGCGACCTGCACCGGTGATCCGCCCATTCGCATGCCCGCGGGGTGGTTCCGCGTGGGCATGGGCTTCTCGACCGCGGGGAGCGACACCACGGAAGAAGCCCTCTTCGTCGCCTCCACGGGGGATGGCCTGGGCGCCGTGAGCCGCGGCCTCGGGCGCTACGACACCGGGTCGCAGCAGATCGTCCCCATCGGGCAGTTCACCGCGGCGCTGCGCGGCCAGAGCGCCGAGCTCACGGGCACGGGCGAAGGGCGCCTCTTCGGCTTCTTCACCACCACCCCGGTGCGCGTGGCCGAGGTCGACAAGGGCACCGCGGCCATCGTGAACTCCGCGCCGCTCACGCAGGTTGAGACTCCGTCGGCGTGGGCCTTCTCGTTCTGGGGCGGAGACTTCTACCTCTACACCGCGGGCAGCGCGCTGCTCGGCGGCAGCAGCAACGTCACGCGCTACCGCCCCTCGGACGGGAGCGTCGACACGAGCTACATGCGCAACGTGGGCTTTCGCATCGTGGGCGCGGGCGTGTCGACGTGCGCGCCGATCCTCCCGCCGGGGTGATCCGTCACAAGCCTCCGAGGCCCTGCAGCGCCTGCTGGAGCATCTGCTGAATCTCCTGCGGCGAGGGGCCCTGCGGCGCACCCTGCGCGGGCGTGGGCGTGGGCGTGTTGGCGCCGCCGAGCATCGGGCCGATGACCCGCAGCGCGTCGCGCAGCTCGGGGGGAACACTCCCGCCCGTCATCGTCCCGAGAATGGAGCCGAGGTCTGCCTGCCCGAGGTCTTCATCCCCGTGGGTCTCGCGGAACCACCGCTGCGCGAGGGCCCGCAGCCGCGCCGCGTGGGGCGGTGACTCCGCCGCGGCCGCGCGCACGAAGCCGTCGGGGGGCGCGGTGCGAAAGCGCCAGGTGGTCACGTAGCGGGCCACGGTGCGACGAAACGCGTTGTCTCCCAGGAGGTTGCGCGCGGCGTGGTAGAAGTACGGGCCCTTGCCGTACACCACCCCGGCGTAGGCGATGGGCGAGGCGAAGGCGCTGGCGGGCTGGTCCACGGGGGCGTCGGCGTTCCCGAGCATGCGCATGAACTGGTAGTTCATCTTCACCTGCATGTCGGTGTCGCGCCGCGCGCGCTCGGCCCCGTACCGCCGCTCGACGTAGTACCCCGCGGACCACTGCGCCAGCGACTCATCGATGAACGGGTGCCGCCGCGAGTCGCTGCCCACGAGCCCGTGCCACCACTGGTGCGCGACCTCGTGCGCGGTGACGAACTCCAGCATCGCGGGCACCGTCTGCGAGAGGGCCTGGTCGATGTTGCCCATTCCCCCCATCTGCCCGAGCAATCCCCCCAACAGACCGCCGCCCTGCGCGGCCGTCGCGGTGCTCTGCGCGGGGTCTTGATAGAACATCGACGCCACCGTCACGAGGCCCGGGAACTCCACGCCCCCCGCGCCGCCCACAAGGGGCGCCTCGACCACGTCGAGCTCGGTGTAGGGATACGCGCCGAAGTCCCGGTCGAAGGTCTCGAGCGCGTGGGCGGCGATGTCGAGCACGCGCTCCCCCGCCGCGCGGTGGGCCGGGAGGTAGAGCGATCGCACGGTGACGTCCCCCACGCGGCGCGTGCCCACGGCGAGCGTGCGGCCCATCATCGCGGCGAAGTCCCGCACCATCGCGGCCACCACGGTGGTGTGCGTGCGGTTGCCGTGGGCGGCGCTGCCCGTGGTGATCCCCGTGGTGGCGACGGTGTAACCCGTGGGCGCGTCGATCACCGCGGTGACGTGCGCGAGGTCGTCGCTGCCGAGGTCGCCGACGCCGCCCTGCTCCGCGCGCTCGAAGGCGCCGTTCTCGTAGCGCGCGAGCACGGGGTAGAAGTTCGCGAACGACACGATGCCTGAGCCCGTGGAGAGCAGCCCGTAGTCGCCCGCGCCCTCCGACGCGCCCATCGACATCAGCGACTCCATCCCCTGCGCGAGGAGGCTCGTGCGCGACGCGGCGATCTCGTCGAGGGTGCCCTCCAGCGAGAGCTGCGCGCGGAGACGTCCGCCCGGCGCGAGGGGCGACGCGAGGCGCAGCACGATCACCGAGGGCGATGGGGCGGAGACGTCACAGCGCACGTTCTCGCAGCGGCCCTGCGTGAAGCGAATGGGCGGGATCACCGTGGTGCGCGCACCCTGCGACGCCGGGCGCGCCGCGTTGGCGTAGACCCGCAGCACCACCTCGGACATCGGAGACGCCGTCGTGTTGGTGAACGAGAAGGCCTCGCCGAGGGTGAATCGCCGCCCGTCGTCGTCGAGGCGCAGCGTGAGGTCGTAGCGCGGCAGCGCGTCGGGGGCGGTCTGCGCGGCGGTGAAGGCGTTGCGCCGGGCGTCTCCGCGCAGCGATGGGAGCAGCGGAGCGACGTCGTAGAAGGGCGTCTGCGCCGCGGCGGTGGAGCCCGCGAGCACGAACGCGGCGAGGAGGGAGCTGCGCGCCATGCCCGGGAGCATAGCGCGTCGGAGGGTCAGCTGAACTTGCCCGTCACCGCGAGGAAGGTGACCTTGTCGGTGGTGTCGCGCAGGCGCGCCGAGAGCAGCCGCGCGGCGTTCCAGAGCACCTCGTAGGCGAGGTCGCGGTGGGTGAAGAGCAGGTGCTCCATCGCGTCCTTCTTGATCTTGATGAGCACGGCGTCTTCGTGAATGTGCGCGTCGGCGCTGCGCGTGCCCGAGTCGATGATCGAGAGCTCGCCGAACGCGTCGCCCGCGCCCAGGATCGTCAGGGCCTCTTCGCCCATCCCCGGCACCTCGCGCGAGATGCGCACGCGCCCCGAGAGGATGAGGTACAGCGCGTCGCCCGGGTCGCCCACGCGAAAGAGCACCGTGCCCCGGGGGTGGTGCTCCTCGGTGGCGATGGACGCCACGAGGTCGAGCGCGGGTTGCGACAGCCCGTTGAAGAGTTGAATGCGCGCCAGCGGCGGCGACAGATCAGCAAGGACCTCACCTGCGCTCACAGCGCGGGAGTCTCTCCCGGTCCCCGGGCGCGATGCAAAGCCTTTCGGGGACCCGGCGCGACGAGGCCGCGCGTCCCGTGGGGCGCTCGGGGCTCCGACACCCCATCCCCGTTCACGCGCCGGGCTCACCCCTCGTCATCGGCGACCGCGGGCTTCGGCGGCGGCGGGATCAGCCGCACCGCTCGCACCCGGCGCGCGTTCGCGTCCTCCACCCGCAGGGACCACCCCTCGGCCAGCGAGAACGAATCTCCCGCCGCGGGGATGCGCTCCGCGAGGTGGATGCACAGCCCCGCCACCGTGCTGAAGCCCTCCCCCTCGGGCAGCTCCACGGGCAGCGCGCGCATCACGTCGCGCAGGGGCACCGCGCCCGGCACCAGCACCGTGCCGTCGGGGTCGGGGGCCAGCGAGACCGGGGCCGGGTCCTGCTCGGACAAGATCTCCCCCACGAGCTCTTCGAGCAGGTCCTCGGCGGTGACCAGCCCTCGCACCCCTCCCCCCTCGTCGACCACGAAGACCATCGCCGCGCGCTCGGTCTGCACGAGCTTGAGCAGGTCCGCGGCCTTCGCCGACTCGGGCACGAAGCGCGCGGGGCGCACGTGCGACGCGAGCGAGACGCCGTCGCCCTCCTCCGCGAGCAGGTCCTTCAGCGACACGTAGCCCACGATGTTGTCGGGCTGGCCGTCGTACACCGGCAGCCGCGCGTAGCGCCGCAGACGAATCGCCGCGCGCACCGCCGCGAGGTCCGCGGTCTTCGGCACCATCACGAAGTGCGACCGCGGGACCATCACCTCGCTCGCGCGCAGCTCGCGAAAGTCCAGCGCGCGCGAGGCGATCTCGCCGCTCTTGGCGTCGAGCGAGCCCGTGCGCGCGGCCTCCTCCACGAGCTCTTGAATCTCCTCGGGCGAGAGCCGCGCCTCGGAGAAGCTCGTGCTGTCGCCGAACAGCCGCAGCACCGCGTTGCTGATCTTCGTGAGCAGCCACACCGCGGGCTTCACCACCGTGGCCATGCCCCGCAAGAAGGGCCCCATCGCCAGCGAGTACTTCTCCGCGTAGCGCAGCGCGATGGACTTGGGCACGAGCTCGCCCACCACGATCTCGGTGCACGAGATCCCCACCACCACCAGCACCAGCGCCGCCGGCGCGGCCCACGCGCCGATGCCCGGCACCGTCGCCATGCGCGCGCTCAGCGAGTGCGCGATGCGCTCGCCCCCGAAGGCCGCCGCAGCCGTGCCCACCACGGTGATCGCGATCTGCACCGTGGCGAGGAAGCGCTCGGGCTCGTGCCGCAGCCAGTGCACGGCCTTCGCGCCGCGGTGGCCCTCCTGCATGAGCTCCGCGATGCGGGTCTTGCGCACCGAGAGCACCGCGATCTCGGCGCCGGCGAAGACCCCGTTGAGCAGCATCAGCACCAGCACCACCAACAGCTCGCTCGACACCGCGCGGGACCTCCTCCTGGCGGTGTCACTGATATCACCCCGGAACACAAGGGCGACGAGAACTGGCCCGCGCCCCCGCCGCGGTGCTACCCGCGAGGAATGACGCAGAAGCTTCGGGTCGGTGTGGTGTTCGGCGGCCGTTCGGGGGAGCACGAAATCTCCCTGCGCTCCGCGCGCTCCATCGTCGACGCGCTGGACCGCGACCGCTACGAGCCCGTGCTCCTCGGCATCGACCACGACGGCCGCTGGCACCTCCAGGAGTCCGCCCGCGCGCTCCTCGACGGGCCCGGCGCGCCCCTGCGCCTCGACCCCGCGGCGCCCGACGTCACCCTCACCCCGGGCGGCCACGCGCTCGTGCCCGACGGGTCCGACGGCCCCCGCGGCGCCCTCGACGTGGTCTTCCCGGTGCTCCACGG
>JBILLI010000420.1:0-6615 GCA_044376155.1 Polyangiales bacterium | reverse complement strand
TCGGGAGGTCGCTGAGCAGCTTGCCGTGCCGGAGCACCGGGGTGAGCAGCGGCACCCCCGCGGTCACCGCCGCGGGCTCAACACCGTCGTCGGCGAGGCCGATGAGGTCCTCGCGCATCACCCCGTCGGGACCGTGGTGACGCCAAACCTGCTTGCGCCCGCCGAAGGAGGGCTTCGCCGGCGAGCGCTTGCCCACGGGCACCCGCACCCCGCGGCGGTCTTCGACCTCCACGAGCTTGTACACCGCGCCGAGGGAGGGCGCGTCGGGGGTGAGCGCGATGGCCGTGCCCACGCCGAAGCCGTCCACCGGCGCGCCGTCGCCCAGCAGCGCGGCGATGCGGTGCTCGTCGAGGTCGTCGCTGGCCACGATCTGCACGTCGCCGCGGCCCGAGGCGTCGAGGATGCGGCGCACGTCGCGCGAGAGCGCCGAGAGGTCCCCCGAGTCGAGCCGCACCGCGCGCACGCCATCCCCCGCGCGGGCGGCGAGGAGGGCGCCGTGACGGGTGTCCCAGGTGTCGACCAGCAGCGTCGCGCCCGCGGTGGGAAAGGCCTCGGCGAAGCGCGCGAAGGCCGCGCCCTCGCCGTCGTCGACGTGGGCCATCACGTAGCTGTGCCCCACGGTGCCTGCCACGGGCACGCCGTAGCGCATCCCCGCGGCCTCGCACGAGCTCGACGCGCAGCCCGCGATCCACGCCGCGCGCGCCGAGGTCGGGGCCGACAGAGGGTCGGCCCGGCGCGCACCGAACTCAAACACCGGGCGCCCCTGCGCCGCGAGCACCACCCGCGCGGCCTTGGAGGCCACCCGGGTCTCGGCGTTGATCACCCCGAGCAGGAAGGTCTCCAACACCTGCGCCTCGGCCAGCGAGCCCTCCACCCGGAGGATGGGCTCGTCTTCGAAGACCACCTCGCCCTCGGCCACGGCGTCGAGGTCCCCCCGAAACTGAAACGCCTGCAGCCAGCTCACCAGCGCGTCGGACATGACATCGCTCAGGCCCGGCGCCGCGCGGAGGTAGGCGATGTCGGCGTCGGTGAAGCGCAGGTCGCGGAGGTACCGCACCAGGCGATCGATGCCCGCAACGAGGAGAAAGCGCCGACAACTGGGCAGCCTTCGCACGGACAACTCGAAGACCGCGCGACGCTCGGCGATGCCCTCGCGGAGGTAGGCCCCCAGCATGGCAAGCTCGTAACGGTCCGTCAGCAGGGCGTCCATGCGCGCAACCCCGATGGCGCCACGGGTCGAGCCCTTTGCGCAAGGGGCGAAATCCGTTCCCAGGGTCTTGACTTCGCGCAGGAAATCCAGGCGATCGCGTTCAGCGCGGGGCGATAAGGCCGCGCTCGGCGAGCCACCGGGCGAGGGCCTCGAACGCGGTCCCGCGGCCGAATTGCAGCATGTGGCCGCCCACGAAGGTCTGCGTGGGGCCGTCGCCGAAGTGGGCCCGGAGCCGGTCGGCGTGGTTGCCGCGGGTGATGCGGTCGCCCGAGGCAGAAATCACCATCACGTCCTCGCCGCGGAGCCGCGGGGGGCGGGCGAAGGGCGAGACCGCGCGGTAGGCGTCGTCAATGCGCGGGAGGATCCAGGCCGGCGGCGCGTCGGCGCGGCCCTCGCGGTGCTCGACGTAGGCGTCGCCCAGCGAGGCCAGCGGGATCATCAGCACCGCGGGGCCCACGGAGGCGTCGACCGTGGCGAGGAGCGCGGCGGTGTATCCCCCGAGGCTCATCCCGAAGCTCATCACCCGCGGGGCGCCGCGCGCGCGCAGCCACGCGGCCCAGGCGCGAAGGTCATGCAGGGCGTGGGCGAAGCCCTCGACGGTGCGCCAGGGGTCCTTCCCGGGGAAGATCCCGCGGTGCCCCTCGGTGGCGCGCTCGCCGTGAAAGGGCAGCACCACGAGCAGCACGTCGAGGCCCAGGCTGTAGAGCCATCGAGCGTTGAAGGCCCGCTCCTCGAAGCCCAGGGCGCCACCCAGGTATCCGTGGATGCACATCACCGTGGCCCGGGGGTCGGGGTGCCGCAGGTGGCGGGCGTACGCGAAGGCGTTGCGGGCGTGGGCGCGGTAGCGCTCCCGGGGTGCGGGGTGCACGGTCTCGAAGGCGCTCGCCACGCGGAGGTCTTCGACCGCGCCGCTGTCGGGCAGCGGGCGCGAGGAGAGCACCTCCACCGCGGGCGCCGCGGGCGGGCGAAAGAAGCTGTCGGGGTCGTGGAAGAAGCGCGGGTCGGCGTAGGCCTCGGCCACGCGCGCGAGGCCGTCGAGGGCCTGCTGGGGGTCGGCGGGGGGGGCGCCCGCGCGGTCGAGCGCGAGGTTCACCACGGCCTCGTCGAAGGCCGCGCCCACGCGGTGCAGGGCGCCGTGGGAGAGCTTTTGCAGGGCGGCGAAGGCCTTGGGGGTCATTCGAGCTCCGTGACGGCCTCGAGCGCGCGGGGGCGCAGCCGCCAGGCGAGGGTGAACGCGCCGGTGTCGCCCCGGTCGAGGGCGAAGACCGCGCTCTTGGAGAAGTTCGGCGCGGCCGAGAGATGGAGCAGCCGGGCGACGGCCTCGCTGAGCGTCGGCTCGTGCCCCACGAGGCACAGCGGCCCGTGGGCGTCGAAGCCCTGCGCCGCGCGGACCACCGCGTCGACGTCGCCGAGGGCGAGCTCGCGCATCACATCCGCGTGCTCGAGCCCGCAGGCGCCCATCACGATCTCGGCGGTCTGCACCGCGCGCACCAGGGGCGAGGTGCGGAGCGTGACGGGCGCGCCGTTCGCCGCGAGCCACCGGGCCACCCCGCGGGTGACGCGGCGGCCGTGGGGGGTCAGCCAGCGGTCGCCGTCGCAGCGCGCGCCGGCGTCGACGGCCTCGCCGTGACGCATCAGGAGGATCCGCATGACCCTCGAATATCACGAAGGCGCGCGGCGGGAGTTGGTCCTGCGGGCGCGGGTGCGGTAGACCCCTGAGGGCGTATGAGACTCCCTGGCACCGGCGAGCTGTTGTTCATCCTGCTGCTGTGCCTCGTGGTCTTCGGGGGCTCGAAGGTGAACTGGCTCGGTGACAAGCTCGGGGGCTTCATGCGCAACCTGCGCCGCGGCGCGAACAACGACCCGCGCATCGAGGTCCGCCGCGAGGACGACCCGCCCGCGGCGTGAGCCCTTGCGCCGCGCCCGCCGCCTGCGTCACGCTCCCACCTCGCGCGGGCGAGTTGTCTCCCGCGCAGAACAGGACCAGCGATGAGATTTCTCACGACGGTCCCGGTGCTCGCGATGCTCGCCTTCGGGTGCTCACGCGCGGCGTCCCCTCCCCAGGGGGGCGCCCACGCGACGACACAACCGACGGCCGAGCGGGAGATCCCCGGGATGACGGTGGACGAGCTCGCAGGGATGATCGATCGACGCGAGGCCGTGGCCGTGTACGACGCCAACGGGCGCGAGCGGTATGAGCGCGGGCACATCCCCGGCGCGCGCTACGTGGGCCACGACGAGGTCACCGCGGCGATGCTCCCGCAGGACCGCGCCACGCGGCTCGTCTTCTACTGCTACAACGAACATTGAATGGCGTGCCACACGGCCGCGCGGCAGGCTGTCGCGCTCGGATGGACCCACGTCTTCGTGCTCCCGCCCGGCATCATGGGGTGGTCCAACGCGGGCAAGCCCGTGGTGACCGGCCCCAACCCCACCTGACCCCTCCATCGCGCCAGGCGTCCGCCGTCGTCGTCACGAACACCGGGTTCGGGTTCATGTCGCGACACATCTCCCCAATTCGCCTGCTTTCAAGGTGAATTCGCGAAGTGCGGCCCCCTTCCCCGGCCCTTCCCCCGCTTCGGGGGAAGGGTGGAGAACCTCTGGCGGAGCGAGGGTCCACGCGAAGGGAAGACGGGCGGTGTGAGGCGAAATGCGTTGCCCCCAAGCGTTCAGAGATGATTGGACCATTCCTGAGGCAACGGTTCTCCACCCTTCCCCCGAGGCGGGGGAAGGGCCGGGGCAGGGGGCCACGTTTCGCGAATTCGTCTCGTATTCAAGCCGTTCTCGGAGATGTGTCCCGAGGTGAACCCGAAGCGGGGGAAGGGCCGGGGAAGGGGGCCGCACCTCGCGAATTCACCTTGAGAACAAGCGTGTCCCGACGTGAACCCGAGGCCGGGGAAGGAGGCCAACGTGACGGAGTCAGGGGCTCAATCGCGCCCGGCGTCGGCCGTTGTCGTCACGAACACCGGGTTCGTGAACGCGTAGGGCGTCCCGCGGGACCACGGTAGTACGATGTCCAACGACCCCTCGGCGCCCTGTGCGGTGGCGAGCACGTAGCTCCCGGGAGAGACCTCCAGCGAGACCTCGCGGTCGAGCCGCAGCGGCGCCGAGGTCACGGGCACGTCCAGGGTCGCGACGCGCTGTCCGTTGTGCCAGAGGCTCACCGCGCGCACGGTGACCCACGGCGCGGCGTACACCTGCACCCGCGCCCGCGCGACCCGCGGCGCGGCGGTGACCAACGGGTCCCCTGGCTCGTGGCCGTCGAGCGTGAGCAGGAGCATCGGCCCCGAGGTCGCGAAGGCCCTCCCCTGCCGCAGCGCGCGCAGCACCGCGGCGGTGTCGACCTCGCCCTCGGACGCGCCCGGCACGTGCACGTAGGTGCGCGGATACCCCGCCCACTGGAACACGATCGCGTGCGAGTCGCTCGACCCTGTGGCGACGTAGCGCGCGCCCGCGCTCAGCAGCCCCATGTAGTCGTGCAGCACCCGCTCCACCGCGGGCACGTCGTTGAGGTAGAAGCCGTTGAACACCTCGATGGCGTCGAAGCCCGGGTCGTAGCTCGGGTCGCGCGCGCGGCCGGTGGTGGGGTCGAGCCCCATGACCTCGAAGTACCCGATGTTGGGCTGCATCCGGGGGTGGTTCACCTGGATGATCGCGTCGGGGTTGCGCTGCCGCGCGGCGCGCACGATGTCACCCGGCGTCACGCCCAGCCACGGGGGCGGACCGCCCGCGGGCGCGTTGGGGTCGGGCGGATACGGGAACACGTTGAAGTGCCCGAAGGGAGGCGTGTTGTGGTCGGTGGTGACCTCCACCGCGGGGACCCACCCGAGGGGATCGGTGACGTTCGGCGGCAGCACGGCCACGCCCGCGGCGTAGTCCCCCACCACGTTGTGCTCCGTCGGGGTCGCGAAGCGCACGCCCTCGGCCACGAGGGAGGCCACGCGGTCTTCGACCGTGACCTGGCTGTCGAAGCTCGGGCGCGCGTGCACGTGGAGGTCACACGGGATCCAATCGGGCAGCACCACCGCCCGCGAGAGCCGCGCGGAGACCTCGGCCCGCGTCGTCGGCGTCACCGTCACCTCCTGCTGCGCGAGGGACCACTCCGGCCCGTGCGACACCGTCACCTTGAAGCGCCCCGGGGGCACGTTGAAGAACGCCTGCCCGCTCGCCGCCACCACCACCGGCCCTGCGCCCGCGCCCCGGTGGGTGGGCCCGAGGTTCGGATCCCCTTGCGGCGCAACGCCTCGCACCGTCACCCGGACGGGCAGCGGGCGCCCCGTGGCGTCGTCGACGGCGGTGACCCGGAGCGTTCCCCCCGGCGGGAGGGTGAGGGCCAGGGGCACCTCGCCGCTGGTCTCGGGCGTGAGGGTGAGGGCCTCGGAGTCTCCATCGGAGTACCCCGGCGCGCTCACCCACGCGCGGTAGTTCCCGGGCGGCAGCGGGAGGATCGCGCGCCCATGGGGGGCCTCGCTCAGCATCACCGCGCGCCCGGCGTTGTCTTCGACGTGCACCGTGGCCGTGGTGCGCTCGGCGCCGAGCACCCGCACGCGCTGCGGCACCACCCGCTCGCTGCGGGCGTCGGCCATGGCCTGGGCGACGTCCACCAGGCCGCCGGCGCGCAGGGCGAGCACCGACTCGTCGGCCGTGCGCGCGCCCGGGGCGAGCGGGAGGGCGGGGCCCAGCGCGTCGGTCTCGGCGCTGAGGGTCACCGCGACGTGGCGGTCCTCGCGGCGGCGGAGCGAGAGCGCGTCGGCGGGAGTGAGGGTGTAGGCCGCGGCGACGCCGTCTTGCGCGAGGCCCACCCAGGGCGCGCGGTCTTCGCGGTCGGCGGGGGGCGCGCCGAGGCCCGGGGCGAAGGGCGTGGCCGTGGCGAAGGCCAGGCGCGCGCCCCAGCGCAGCGCGGGCACCGGGGTGACCCCGGCGTTGGTGACCTCGGTGCGGGTGCGCAGCGCGCCGCGGCCCGACTCGATCCAGAGGGTTCGTTCGAGGTCCAACGACACGCCGCCCTGCCGCACGCGAGAGCGCATGCGCAGCGCGGGGGCGCCGCGAAAGAGCATCGCCTCGAAGCGGGGGTCGATCTCGCGCAGCGCCCTCCCCTGCGACACCACCAGGGGCTCCACCGCGCGCAGGACCTCGCGCCCCGGGAGGTCCCGGAGCATCGCGCGGAGCACGGTCCCCGCGGGGTGTCCGGCGTCTCGCGCGCGCACCCCGAGCACGGTGAACTCCATCGCCCGGTCGCGCAGGGACCAGTCCCCCGCCGCGGGCCCTCGCGCGTCGACCCCGCGCGCGGCGCGCTCGACCCGGTGCACCGACGACGCGCCGAGGCTGACGTCCGTGCGCGGCGCGCTGCGGCACGCGCCAGAGACCAGGGCCAGAGAGAGCAGCGAACGGAGCACCGGGGCGTT
>JBILLI010000035.1:0-21879 GCA_044376155.1 Polyangiales bacterium | reverse complement strand
GGCGCGCGAGAGGCCATCGTCGTCGTCGCGGCCCGCGTGGAGGGGGAGCGAAGCAGCGCGTTTCGTAGGGTGGGCGTGCGAACGGACGGGCCCCTGCACGTTCCGCCAGAGCTTCGCGCCGTCACGCTTCGCCAGGGCGAGCAGGTCACGGTGGCGGGCGAGGGGCAGGAGATCCGCGTGACCTCCGCGGCGTTCAGCGTGGAGGTTCAGGCAGAGACGGCGACGGAGGCGGGGCCGCTGATGGCATCGTTCTTCGCGAGCGCTGGGGCCTTCTCCCCGCCCCGGGCGGTCTCCCCCGCCGCGTTGGTCTCGCGGTGGATCCCAGGCGGGGAAGATCAGGTGGAGGTCTGGGTGTTGCTACGGGACGCGCGGGGTGGGGTGAGGGCGCGGACGTTTCGCGTACGGCGCGGGGACTGAGCGCTCAGAGGCAGCGAGCGTTCACGCACTCGCGGCCGGCGAGGCCCATCGCGGCGCAGTCGGCGGTGCGGGCGCACTGCGGCTGCTGCTCGTTGCTGTTCACGCAGAAGTAGCGACCGTTCACATTCGCGCAGGTGTTGAAGTTCACGTCGACGCGGCTGCACGTCATGCTGCTCATGTCGGGGCACGCGAGGCGGCAGGCGCCGTTGTGGCAGACCGACCCGTTGCTGCACTCGGAGTCCATGGTGCAGAAGGGGCGCGGTCGGGTGTCGACCCGGCAGACGCCGTCCTGGCAGATGTTCCCCGCGCCGCAGGTGGTGTTGCTGGTGCAGGTCGCGAGGCACGCGCCGCTCACGCAGATCTGGGCGATGGTGCACCGCCCGCCGCAGTCGCCCATGGTGGGGTAGGCGCAGCGGTTGTTCGTGCAAACCTGACCCGCCGCGCAGGCCGTGGCCACGTTGTTGGCCGTGCACTGCACCACGCACTGCCCGTCCACGCACGACTGCCCGCTGCCCGTGCACTGATAGTCGAACTGGCAGAGGTTCGTGCGCGGCTGGCAGACCCCGCCGAGGCAGACCGGCCGCGAGGGCGTCGCGGCGCACTGCGCGTCGGTCGTGCAGAGACCGCCGGGCGCGCAGCGCCGCGTGGCGGTGTCGCAGACGAAGCCGGCGCCCAGCGAGGCGCAGTTCGCGGAGGTGCTGCAGCCGGGCACGCAGACGCTCCGGCCGTCGCAGTACTGGCCCGCGGGGCAGTCGGTGGTCGTGGCACAACGGGTCGAGGCGGTGCAGGTGCCCGACGCTCGGTCGCAGAACCCACCGGCGCACTGGCTGTCGGTGGTGCAGCGACCGCCGCCCCCGCCCGCGTCAGGGTTCGTGCCGCCGTCGCGCACGGTGGGAGGACGATCGTCGAACCCCTCCGAGCTCCAGACGGGGCAGCCAGTGAGTACGACGCCGAGCGCGCCGATCATGCCGAGGGATTGCAGGGTGATGCCAAGCTTGCGCATTGCGACGCCTCCGTTCGCCGATCCGATTCGGGCCCGACGAGACCTCGTCGGTCACGACCTGATCGCTGGCAGGGTGTGAGCAGAACTCGTGCCGTCGTCAGTCTGCCACCGTTCTCGCGGCGGACCCAGCGCCGAGAGGGGGTCGCCGACTGGGGCGGGCGTGAATGCGGGTTCACTGAGGCCTGTGAACCGCCGCCGTGCCGGGTTGATCCGGCCGTGCGCGTCGACGCCGCGCGGCCGGGTCTGATACCGTCGACGCGCCTCGGGCAGTGCCGAGGCGAGAGCGCCATGGATGTTGTCTGCGACCGCTGCAAGACCGAGTATGAGTTCGACGACGCGCTGGTCTCGGAGCGGGGCACGACCGTCAAGTGCACGAACTGCAGCCATCAGTTCAAGATCTTCCGCCCACCCAGCGAGGCCGAGAGCGGACGCGCGTGGACGCTGCGGAGGCCCGATGGGACGGTGATCCCCTTCGATTCGCTCGCGGTGCTCCAGAAGTGGATCCTCGAGGGCCGCGTGTCGAAGATGGATGAAATCGCGCGCAGCGGCGATGGGTGGAAGCCGCTCGGCGCCATCGCAGAGCTTGAGTCCTTCTTCTCGAGCGCCGACTCGCGCCGAACGCCGACGAACGCGCGCGCCGTGACCTCGCGACCTCCGGGGCGGTCCCTGCCGCCGCTGCGCCCGGCTGCGGCGAACGCCCCACCGTCGAGCCCCCTCCCCGCGCGGATCCCCTCGCTGCGCGCGCCGTCATCGCCGAGCACGCTGCGGCCTCCGGCCCCGCCGACGCAAGCGATCCTCAAGGGCACGGCGCCCATGAGCCGCACGTTCGGCGGCACGTCTCCTGGGATGGCGCCGCCGTCCGCCCCTTCGGCAGACGGTTCGTCGCCGCGCCTCCCGCCGCCCGATCGAACACCTGTGCCCGCTGCGCTGGCCTCTCCGAGCCCGATGGAAATCGTCGCCGCCGAGGTGCCGCGACCGCCGTTGGCAGAGCGTGTGGTGCCAGAGCCTCCCCGGCTGCCGGGGGAGTCTGTGCGATCGATCCCCGAGCCTTCGCCATCGCCGCGGCGCGAGATCGTCGACGACGACGCGCCGACGCGCTCTCTCGGCGCCGATGACCTCTCACTCCCTGCGCCCCCGCGGCGCAGCGGCCTTGCCGTGGGGGTCGCGGTGGGCGTGCTCCTCGCAGGGGCGGGCGTTCTGGCGCTCTGGAAGTCAGGCCTCGTCGGTGCGTCTGCACCAGCAGCTGCGCCTCCGGCCCCCGCGGCCGCGGCGGATCTCGAGACGATTCATCGCACCGCCGCCGCGCACCACCGCGGCGCGCTCGAAGACGCGCGCGAGGCGCTCACGCGCATGCTTGGGGCCCGGCCCGGCGACGGTGCCGTGTTGGCGATGCGCGCGCAGATGCTCGCGCTCCAGGCCGAGCTGACGCGCGACGGGGCCGACGACCAGGAGCGTCAGGCCGATCCGGGCGCGGCTGGGGCCGAGCGGCGTGCGCTCGCGGTGGTTCAGCGCGCCGACGCGGCGCGCGTGGCAGATCGCGCCATGACGGACTTCAACGCGGCGCTCGCGGCAGTGCGCGCCATGCCGGAGGGGGCCGCGCGCGCCGCCGCCGAAATCTCGCTGCTCGACGCCGCGCGTGCGCTCGGCGTGACGGCCGAAGCGACCCGGTTGCTCCCACGCGTCAAGGCCCACGCGTCGGGGTCGGAGCGCGCCGCGCTCGTGGCTGCCCTCGCGGAGCCGCTCACCGACGACACGCTGGCGACGCTGCGGCGGCTCGCGAACGGCGGTTCGACCCGAGCGACGGTGGCGCTCACGCGCGCCCTGCTTGGGCGCGGAGACGTGCTCGCCGCGCGCCTGCAGATCGACAACCTGCGCGCTGCGGCAGGGTCTACCGACGAATGGGCGGCGCTGCGCGCGCGGCTCGCGTCGGCCGACGCTGGCGCTGCACCGCCGTCGCCGCCGGCGATCGCGCAGGCGCCGGCCGGTCAGCCCCCCGCGACGCCTGCGGCGGCACCGCAGACACCATCAGCCCCGCAAGAGGCTGCCCCGGGCGCAGGTCCCGCGCGTGTGATGGCGGCGACCGGGGCGCTCCCGCGCGACTACGATCGGCTTGTGGCAGAGGGAGATCGATTGCAGAACGAGGGACGCACGGCCGCGGCGGAGGAGCGCTTTCGCGCCGCGCTGAACGCCAGACCCGCAGGCGCAGAGGCCTTGACGGGAATGGGCTACGTCGAGCTGGACCGCCGAAACTACGCCAGCGCGCTCGCTCGCTTTCGGGCCGCGCTCGCCGCCAACGGGAGCTACTCTGACGCCTACATCGGCATGGGTGAGGCGTACGCCTCGCAGAGCCGATACGAGCAGGCCCTCGAGGCCTACCAGCGCTACCTCGCGGTGAACCCCGGGGGGTCTCGGGCGTCGATGGCTCGTCGGCAGATCGAGTCGCTGCAAGAGCGGGTGCGGCGTCCGGTCGAAGACCCTTCTCCGCAGGCCTCCGGCGGCGAATCGGGCGGCTGAGATGATCGACGTGTCTGGTGGTCTCTCGCGCCCCGGCAACCCGCCGATCGTCGCGCTCCCAGAGCCGATGTCGATGGGATCGGGTCCGGTCGACAGGGTGATCGCGGTATGGCGACGCATGGTCGAGGCCGACGCGAGCGGAGACCGAGAGTCGGGCGCCGAGGCGCGGGTCGCGCTCGTGGACGCCTGGCTCGAGCTCGACGCGGCGGGGCCAGCGTCGGAGCTGCTCCGCGCCGTGGAGAGCATCGCGCCGCGTCGCGCCGACGCGCAGCAGCGACGGGCCGAGGTGCTGTTGCGGAGCGGTCAGCTCCGCGAGTGGGCGCAGCTTCGCGTGACCATCGCCCGCCGCGCGCCGACCACGCTCGCGTGGGAGCATGCCGCGAGGGCGTGGGTGCGCGCCGACGAACTCGGAGAGGCCACGGTCTGCGCAGACAACATGGTCCGGGTGGGGCCGGCGAACGTCGAGGCGCTTGGGCTGCAGGGCGCCATCGCGCGTCTCCGCGCCGGGGCGCAGAGCGCGGAGGTCCCGGTCGCGAGCCTCGTCGAGCGTTCCAACCGGGCGCGTCAGACAGACGCGCGCGAGGCGTGGCGCGCGCTCGCCGTCGACGCCTGGATCGAGAGCCACGGCGTGAGCGCCGGAGAGCTTCTCGTGGAGGCGCTGGTCGCGTCTGGGCGACCCCGAGCGGCGGTGTATGTGGCCATCGAGTCGGCCGCGCGCGCGCTCCAGCAGCCGCCCGGAGACGCCGCGGCCGCGTCGGCGCTGTTGGTGCGCGCCGCGCGTCTCGCGGAGTCCGCGGCGATGCTCGGTGAGGCCACCGCCGCCTGGTCGATCGCGGCGCTTCTCCCGGACGAGCGCCGGCGTGAGGCGCAAGAGGCCCTCCGCGACCTGCTCGCGGAGCGAGGTCGCGTGATGGACCTCGCGGTGCGTCTGCGCGCCGATGCCCGCCGCGCCAGTGGGACCGCTGCCTCGGCCGCGTGGAAGGGCGTCGCGGCGGTCGAGCTGCCGGTCGCGCCCGCGCTGGCAGTGCTCGCGCTGTTGCGGGCGGTGCTCGCGCAGCCCGACGACAGCGAGGCGCTGGAGCTCTTGCGCGCGCTGGAAGGCGATGAGGTGGCCGACGAGGCGCTGCGCGACGGGCTCTGGTGCATCGTGCGCAGCGAGTGCCCGCGCACGCTGCGGGGTCCGTTCCTGCGCTGGCTTGGCGCGCTGGAGGAGCGATCGGGCGACGCCGCGTCGGCGCTGCTCGCGTGGGCGGCCATCGACGAGCCGCTGTCGGAGGTCTTCGAGGCCGTCGCGAGGGTTCACGCGCAGTCGGAGCACCTCGCCGAAGCGGCCTCCCAGGCCCTGGCGTTGGCGGGGCAGGATCCGTCAGCCGAGAACGTCGAGGTTCTTCTCGGCGCCTTCGCCGAGACGCCCGGGGCGTTCTCGGACCTTCGCGCGGCGACTCGGGTGCTGGGGCCGTTGGCCGCGTCCGACGACCGGGCGGCCCGTCTCTGGCTGCGCATCGCTGCCCGCCGCGGCGACGCCGCGCGGTACGTCGCGGTCGCCCGCCGCGTGGCGTCGCACGCGCAAGAGGAGGCCCTGCGACTGCGCGCGGTGCACACCTGCGCCGACGCGTTCAGTGCCGCGCCCGTCGAAGAGGACGACGCCGCGGAGTTCGTCGCGCTCCTGCTCGACGAGCGCCCGCACGACGCGCAGCTCGCGGCGATGCTCGCGGCGCTGGCCGAGCAGTCCCGCGCCCCGAAGATGGTGAGGGATGCGATCGCAGCGCTGGCGAGGGTCGCCGAGGACCCCTGGGAGCGAAGCGCACTCGCCCGCTTCGCGCGTCTGCCCGAGGGGGAGTTCGCCGTGTTCGCCGCGTGCCTCGCCGAGCCGACCAGCTCGCAGGAGCGCAGCGCCCACCTCGCGCGGCTGAACGAGCTCGTGGGCGACAGCGCGACGCTGCTGGCGCTCCGCACACGCGCGCTGCTGGCGCAGTCGGGCGTGGTCGCGGAGGCGCTGGCGGTGGCCCGGCGCTTCGCGGCATTCGACCCGACCTCGGCGGAGGCGGCCATCGCCTGGTTCGGCGCCGCCAGCGTCTCGGGCGTGGGCGAAGAGATCGCCGAGTCGGCGGCCGCGGTGACCCGATCGCTCGCGACCTATCGCGACATCGCCGCGGTGACCCGAACGGCGGTGTCGCGGCTCGTCGCGCTCGACCTCGCGGTGCGCGCGGCAGACGTCGCCCTGGTCGCGGCACGCTGCGGCGCGCTCGCCGACCGGGGGCTGCGCGCCGCCGTGACCGACCTCGCGTCGCGCCTCGAACCCTCGATGGGCGCGCGGCTGCTCGAGTGTGCGGAGGCGGTCGCGGACAGCCCCGCCGAGCACGTCACGCTTCAGCGCCTCCTCGCCACGCGCTACGCCGCGTCGGGCCTTGAGGGCGCCGAGCTCGGCGCCTGGTTGCGGGCGTCGGCGTACGCGCCCCGGGAGGCGCTGCCGCACCTGCTGAGGCTGGCGCCCAGGGTCGGAGATCGCGCATGGAACGCGCAGCTCATGGGTCAGCAGCTCGACGCGACGCTCGACCTCGGCACCCGTCGGCGGCTACTGCTCGCGATGGCGGCGGAGTACGCCGCAGCGAGCCCTCCGCGCGTGGTCGACGCCATGGGGGCGCTCGATCGAATCGCCTCCGAGCAGCGCGACCTGGAGGCGCGGGAGCTGGTCGTCGGCGCGATGCTCTCGCTGTCGCAGACCGACGCGGCGATCGGGCGCCTCTCGCGCTGGGCCGCCGAGCAGCCAGACCCCGAGGCGGTCTCCGCGCTGCTTCTGAGGGCGGCGCGCCTGGCCGACGAGGGGCTGAATGATCCTCGCCGCGCGGTCGCGCTGCTGCGAGGCCTGCTGCGCAACGATCCGACTCGCCACGAGGCGCTCCACCTCGCCGAGACGATCGCGGCGCGCGCGCGGCTTGAGGAGCCCATGCACGCGATCTACACGGACCTCCTCGACCGCGCCGCCGGGCCACACGGTCGCTTCGCGATGCGCTACCGGCGCGCGTTCTTTCATGAGCGCTGCGGCGACGACGCGGCGGCGCTGCGGGAGTTCCAGGCGCTGCTCGAGGAGCGCCCCGACACCGGCGCGACGCTCTCGGCGCTCGAGCGGGTGGCGCGGAGGATGGCGCGTCCAGACGCGCTGCTGCGGGCGTTCGATGTCGTCGCGGCCTCCCTCCCCGCGGGGGTCTCCAGGGCCAGGGCGCACCGACGTGCGGCCCGCCTCGCCCACGACGAGCTCGGCGACGCGTCGCTGTCGTTGCAGCACGAGCGCCTCGCGTACCAGGCCGCCCCCTCGCCGGAGGACGCCGAGGCGCTGCTGTCCAGCGCGAGGTCGTTGCGCGCGCGCTGTCCGGCGGCGTCGGACGCGGCGGTTGAGTGGCTCGTCGATGAGCAGCTCGCGGGTGGCAACCAGTGCTGGGACGATGACGCCCGGCGGGTCCACGCCCTTCGCGCGCTTGAGATTGCGGTCGCCGACGGCCACGACCCGTTTCGCGTGGCGGCGTCGGTGGGGCTGTATCTCCGTCAGCACGACGACCCCGGTGAGGGAGTTCGGGTCGTCGAGGCGCTGGTCCGTCGGGTCGCGCGCGATCCCGCGATGCTCGACGCCGCGCTGCAGTCTCCCGCGGTGCGCGCCATCGCCGCGCGAGCGCCCGCAACGTCGGCGGAGGAGGCCCCGCACGCGACTCCGGTGGTCAATGATCCCGTCGGGGAGCAGGCCACGCCCGCGCTTGCGCCGGCCGAGACGACAGCGCCCTTGAGCGCGCTCCCTGCCGACGATTCGTCCGACCTGGAGGTGCCATCGCCGTCGTGGACGCCGTCGCCACCGCCGCCCCGGACGAGCGTGGCCCAGTTCGACGACGCGACCCTGATGGCGCTCCGCGCCGCTGCATCGCACGGCAACGACGCCGCCGCCAGCGTCCTCGCGGCGCGGCTCTCATCCTCGGAGGACCTCCGCGACGAGGCGCTCACGCTGCAGCGTCGGCGCTTTCAGGAGGATCCGTCTCGGCTGGACGCGCTCGAGGCGATGGTTTCGCTCTACCAGTCGACCCGTCGCAACGCCGAGGCCCTCGCGGTGACCCAGGTGTTGCTTGCGCTGGAGGGGCGGCAGGAGACGGTGCTCCCGCCGGATCTGTCCGACCTCGCAGACCCGCCCGACGGTGTCGCACGCGTGTTGTTCCCTCCTCGCTTCGGGCCCTTCCCCGAGCTCGGCGGGATGCTCTGGGAGGTCCTCGCCGGCGCGGTGCGGCGGGCCCAGGAGCGCGGTCGGTTCCAATCCGCGCGCAAGGTCGCGACGAACTCCGTGCTCGGCCGCACGGTGTCCGCCGCCGCTCAACTGCTGCAGCTCCCCCGCGCGACCAGCATCGCGCTGCGAGAGTCGCTCGATCCACTCTGGGAGCTCGACCCGAGCACCGCGCCGCCCACGGTTGTGCTCGCCGACGCCGCCACCGAGGATGTCACGCGGCTGCGATGGACCCTGGGCAGCGCGCTGGAGGCGACGCGGGTGGGGCACCTCCCGATCACGGCGTTTCCGCCCGCCGAGTCCGAGCGCTGGGTGAACGCAGCCGTGGCGGCGTTCGCTGCGCGCAGCGAGGGTCCTACGGATCCCAGCGTAAGCGCGCTCGCGGGGCAACTCCTCAACGGGTTGCCGACCCGGCTCCAGCGCCGCATGTCCGAGGTGGTCCACGAGCTCGGGGACGAGCTCTCTCACGCGCGCTGGCGAGAGCGGGTCTATCAGGCGCGGTGCTCCGCCGGGATGCTCGTCTCGGGCAACTTCGACGTGGCGGCGTCACAGCTCATCGCGGGGTCTTCGAACGCGGGCGCGCGCGCCGCGCAGCTCATCGCCTCGTGGGAGCCGCTGCGTGACCTCGCGCGCTTCGCGGTGAGCGAGGAGTATCTGCTGCTGCGGTGGAGCTCCGTCGACAGCGGCCGACGACGGCGCTGATCACCGCGGTCGTTCACCGAGCAGCGCGCGCACCTTCTCCAGCACCTTGACGTCCGCCGGGGGAAACGAGAGCGATGCGAGGTCGCCGAGGTTCGCCCAGCGGTGCGCGGCCACCCCGAGGTCGGAGATGACGCCCTCGACGACGCGGGCGCGGTAGAACAACAGGAGCACGTCCTTTCGCTCGTAGCGCCAGAACGTCACGTCGAGGATTTCGTCGACGATCACGCCGACGCCGATCTCCTCTCGCAGCTCGCGCACCAGGGCCTCTTCTGGCGCTTCGCCCGGCTCGACCTTGCCGCCGGGGAATTCCCACACGCCCTCAAGGTGCGCCCCGGGCATCCTTTGCGTCAGCAGCACCTTGCAACCGTCGATGATGACGCCGGCTGCGACCAACACGGTTCGTTCGCTCACGTCTCCTCCTGCTCTCGAGGCGCGCGCAGCAGCGCCGCCTGACCCGCGAGGATCGCGGCGGTGGCCCCGATCACGCCGATCATCCCGGCCGACGGGATCGCCGCGGCCGCGAACGCTCCGAGCCCCGCGCCGCCGATGCCGAGGGCGATGACCCGCACCGCCCGTTGACGCGCGGCGCGTGCGACCACCAGCGCCGCGGCGGCGTCTCGAAGGTCATCCGACGCCAGCGCCACCGCGGTCTCGCCCCCGCCGCCGCCCGCGGCCTCGAGCGAAATCGCTGCGTCGGCTGCGGCCAGCGCGGCGCCGTCGCGCGCCGGGCGACCCACCACGACCACGCCGTTGCCGATCTCGGACATGCCCCGCACCACCGCGGCACGCTCTTCGTGCAGCACCTCGGGGCGCACGTTGGAGACGTCGAGCGAGGCCGCGACGGCCTCCATGGTGAGACGGCTCGCGCCGCCCAGGAGCGCGACGTCGAAGCCGACATCGATCAGGGTCTGCACCGAGGCGCGGGCCTCGTCGCGCACCGGATCGTCGAGCCCGATGACCCCTTCGAGGCGTCCGTCGGTGGCGACGTAGACCACGGTGCGACCCGCCCCCTCGATGGCCGCCGAGACCGACTGACCCTGCGCGACGGAGATCCCCT
The DNA here is from genome assembly GCA_044376155.1 of Polyangiales bacterium. GTDB lineage: Bacteria > Myxococcota_A > Polyangia > Polyangiales > JAWKRB01. The sequence continues at coordinate 11,925 of JBILLI010000035.1, read as the reverse complement.
CGTCGAGCAGCGCGCGGGTGTCTCCGACCACGATGGGTTCGCCCGAGGCGCTCACCGCGAGCACCCCGTGGCTGCCGAGCGCGACAGGGCGTCGAACGCTCTCGGGGCGCACCTCCCGCGCGGCCGCCGCGGCGGCCACCGCGAGCGCGATGGCGTCGCCGCGCATCGCCTCTTCGCACCCCGCGACCAACCCGAGCAGCTCTCGCTCGGAGCGCGCGCCGAGGGACACGACGTCGGTGAGCTCCATCGCGCCGCGCGTGACGGTGCCGCGGAGGCAGAGCGCCACGGTGCCCACGGCGCCCACCGCCTCGACGCTCGCGGCGTCACGAAACACGATGCCGCGACGAGCCGCCGCGACGAGCGCGTCGATGAACGGGATCTCCACCACGCTGGCCGCGAGCGCGCACGGCGCCATCGCGAGCACGCAGGCCACCGCGCGGCCGACGTCTCCCGCCGCGAAGAAGACCCGCAGCAGCGCCGTCGCGCCGGCCGCGGCGAGCACGCCCACGGGCACGAGCTCGGCGAGCCGACGCGCGAGCCGTACCGTGCGCGGCCCCTCGGCGGAGTCGTTCATCATCCGCGCGAGGCGGGCCCACGCCACCTCGTCGCCCGCGCGGGTCGCGAGCACGCGCAGCGCGCCGCCGAGCACCCGCGCCCCCGCGAGGACCGGCGCGCCCACGCCCCGCCGCATCGTGCGCTGCGCCGACGGCCACGGCCGCACCTCGGCCTCGCCCGCACGGATCACGCCGTCGACCGGCACGACCTCCCCCGCGCGCACCTCGACCTCGGTGCCCGCGCGCACCTTCGACGCGTCGACCGCCTCAAGCTCCGGGGCCCCGTCGGCCCCTTCGCGCGGCACCATCGCCTCTGCAGGGAGCGCCAGACGAAATGCCTCCAGGCGACTCTGCGCCGCGACGCGGTGGGTGCGCGCGGCCCAGGTGACCACGGGCCCCAGCGCGGCGAGCATCACGGTGTCGCGCAGCGCGAGCACGAGCTCTCCAAGCTCCGCGCGGCTCGCGAGCGCGGTGGGGAGGAGCGCCCCCACCAGTCCGAGGCTCCAACCCGCCACGCCGACCGTGCCGCGGGCGAGCCAGAGTTCCCGGAGCGCCGCGCCCAGGGCCACCACGACCGTCAGCACCAGCATCGCGGCGCGGGTCCCGAGGGGCGCGACGTCGAGAGAGGCCAGCACGGTGGCGGCGAGCGCCGCGGCCACGGCGAGGGCGGGAGGCAGGGGGTTCGCGGGCTCCGACGGGCGATGGCGCGCGGCGAGGTCAGCGTCGAGCGCGGGCGCAAGGCCGGTGCGCGCGGCGTCGGGCAGCGACGCGGACGCGACGCCGAGCATCTCCATGACCTCCACGGTGCTCGGCGGCGCCGGACGCGCCAGGGCAGGCGTGCGCCGGTGGCGTCGCGGCGTCGGCGTGTCGCGCTCCCGGCACTCGCGGCTGCAATAGAACCGAAACGCGAGGTCGACGTAGCGCACCCCGGCGGCCCTCAGGGTGTCGACGGGCGCGCGGCACGTGGCGCAGGCCGCCATGTCGGCGTCGGAGACGGTCAGTTCGCGCGCGGTCACGGTGCGGCGTTGGAGCGCGACCGCGCGGGCTGTGTCAAGCGGGCGGACGAATGGAGCGCTGCTCGAGCAGGTCGCGGGCGAGGAGCAATTGGGAGCCCTGTCGGCGCGACGCCATGATCCGCACCACGGGCGCCGTGATGCGCGCCAGCGCGCCCCTGGGCGCGACGTCGTACGACCACGTCACCCGCGTGCCGCGGTCGTCGCCCTCGAAGCGCTGCGTGCCCACCGTGGCGAAGGTCGCGGCCTCGTCGACCACCCGGAACGACCAGCGCTTGCCCGGCACGAACTCCGTGACCTCGACCTCGACCTCGCCGCGGGGACCCTTCTGCCGAAATCGGGTGCCCACGCCGATGGGGCCGGTGGTGAGCTTCTCGGAGGCCTCGCAGCCCTCGACCCAGCGCGTCTCGTTGCGGGGGTCGGCGAAGACGCCGACGTCGATGTCGATGGGTCGCCCGATGGTCACGCTCGCTTCGATGGTCGACACGGATGCACCTCGCACTGCTCTACGGCCGCAGCGGCCGTCTTTCGACCCTCCCACCCCACCGCGGTGGGATTCAAGGAGCCCTCCGCCCCACCTCCGGCGTCGCTGGCGTAGGCTGTAGGTGAATCCCCCGCAGGAGCCTCCGCATGCGATCCCATCACCTCTCCGGGCTGGCGCTCATCGCCCTCGCGGGCTGCGGCGCAGACCCCGCCGTCACGACCGCGCAGACCCTCGTGGTCGAGACCTTCAACGTCGGCCTCGCGGGCGCCTTCGTGCCCAACGAAGCCGAGCGCACCCGCGCGGTGCCAACCGCCATCGCAGGGATGATCGCCGACGTCGTGTGCCTTCAGGAGGCCTGGCGACAGGAGGACAAAGCCGCCATCACGGCCGCAGCCCGCGCGCGCTTCCCCCACGCCTACTCCGCGCAGCATGACCTGAACACCCCGGTGACGCAGGAGATCGATCCCATGTGCGGGGGCTCGACGACCGTGCCCGCCGACCCCACCACACCGCCGTGCGCCGACCCCTCGGTCTTGAACACCTTCACCGCGGGGATCAGCTGCCTGGTCAGCAACTGCTCGACGATGCCGGGGAGCGAACAGGGCCGCACGACCGCGACGGCGTGCGCGACGGCGCGCTGCATTGGTGACGTCGCGAGCCTGCTCACGGCCGGGGCCGCCGGGCTGCGGTGCTACGGCTGCCTCGCGCCGCAGCTCACGACCGAGACCTTCGCGTCGATTCGCACGTCGTGCACCACGAACCCGCGCGCGGGCCTCGCGTTCAACGGGCAGAGCGGCACGATGATCCTCTCGCGGTATCCGTTGAGCGAGACCGAGACGGTGGTGATCCCGGGTACGTGGAACCGACGGGTGATCACCCGCGCCACGGCGACGCTCCCCAACGGCGCCAAGGTCGGGGTGTACTGCAATCACCTCAGCCCGGTGTTCGAGGGCGTCGCGTTCCCGTACACCGGACGCTACGGCTGCGGAGACAGCGGGCGCGACGGCTGGTCGCGCGAACAGACCGCGCAGGCGCGTGAGCTCATCGCGTACGTGCGACGCCGTGACGGCGCGGGGCGCGCGGTGATCCTGGGCGATTTCAACACGTCGGCGGCCTCGGCGGCGGGGCAGCCCACCATCACCGAGGAGGCGCCGGAGACGTACACCCTGCTGCGGGCGGCGTTTCGCGAGGCGATTCCGGCGGGATTCATCCCGCGCTGCACGTACTGCCCCGACAACCCGCTCACCGGGAACGCCGCGCCGACGTGGCTTGACCACATCTTTCTGCAAGGCTTCACCGAGGCGTCGGTGCGCACCGCCGAGCGCACCTTCACCGAGCCCACCGTGGCGGTCAGCGGCGGCGCCCCGGTGCCGCTGTCGGACCACTACGGGATGCGCGCGACGCTGTCGCTCGCCCCTTGAGCGAAGGGTCCCGCCGGGGCTAAGTTCGACGCAGGCAGTGCGCGGTGGGCGCCTCGAAGCGGCCCTGCCGCCGACTCCTCGAAAGCTGAGGCCTCGTGAAGCGGGTCATCGGGTTGGAGGTCGGGTCTCACCGTGTCGTGGTGGCGATCGCGGAGGCCGACTCATCGCCGCAGGTGGTGTATGGCGCCGCGGGCGCGCACCCCGTCTCGGGGCGACCCTGGGGCAAATGGTCGGTTCACCGAGACACGGCGGCGCAGCGGGCCGCGCACGAGCGCATGGCGTCGCTCTACCGGATGCTCCGGGACCACGGTGTCGGTTCGGCCGAGCTCACCGTGCTGGCCGTGCCTCCGGGCTACGGCGATGAGCGCGTGGCGGCGCTGGTCGATGCCGTGGTGGCCGCGGGCTTTCCCTCGCTGCGGGTGCTCGACGAGGGCGTCGCGACGGCGCTCGGGGTTGGGCGCTCGTGGCTCGCGGCGCCCGGCCTTGTGCTGGACCTCGGGGCGTCTCACGCCGCGGCGACCGTGGTGACGCTCGGGGCGACGCACATCGAGAGCGTCGCGTCGGATGGGACCGAGCACGCGTCGCTGGGCGAGGTCGCGCAGCAGCTCCGTGATGAGCTCGTGGCGCAGATCGAGAAGGCGTCGTCGACGCAGCTCGCGGCGGGTCAGCGGGCGCTGCTGCTCGACGATCTCCGCGGGGCGCTGGCGATGTACCGCGCGGGCCCCCTGCGCGTGCGGAGTCTCGCGCCTGGGGGGGATTCACCGTGGGAGCTGGTGATCCCCGAGGCGGCGATGCGGTGGCTGCGCGCCGAGCTCGTCGAGGGCGTGGCGGCGCTCGGGGAGTCGGTGATGTCGCGCGCGAAGATCCTTCCGGGGCGGCTCGCGCGCGCGTGGCTCACGGGGCCCGCCGCGACCGACGACGGCCTCCGCGCGATGCTCTCCGAGCGACTTCGGTGCGAGCTCCGCCCGGTGTCTCCGGACCTCATCGCGTGCGGGGCGGCGCGCTTCGGCGCGGAGCTGCTGGGGGCCATGGCGCACACCCCGTTGCCGCCGCCCGTGGTCCGCGACGATCATCCCCTCCCGCTCGGCGAGGTGGTGGAGGTCGACCGCAGCAGCGCGCCGCCTCCCAGCCCGCCCGGGCCCGGCGACCCGCGGTGGGACGAGCCCATCGCCCATCCGACGACCCCGTCGGAGGTGTCGCGTCTGCGCGTCACGGGCCCGCCCGCGTCGGCGCACCCGCTCCCGCGCGCTGGGACCTTTCGCGGCGCGCGCACCCCGGTGGAGCTGCTCGGGATGCCGCTGATGCGCGCGCCCACGGAGTCGGAGCTGCACGAGCCCTACCTGCCGGTGATCCTGCTGCAGCTCGCGACGGCGCAGGCCACCGGCGCGATCAGCGTCACGCGCGATCGCGAGAGCGTGAAGCTCTTTCTCTCCCGCGGGGGCGTGTGCATCGCGCCGCTGGACCGCGGGCGCGTTCAGCGCATCTTTGAGTGGCCGCGCGGGGACTTCGCGTGGCGCGAGGAGGCGCCGCCGCCGGCGCTCACGAAGCTGCGCCAGCCCACCTTCGGCTTCGTCGCCTCGGGCCTGCGGCTCGCGCTGCGAGGCATGGCCGACGACGCCGTGCTCGCGGCGTTCGGGCCGCGGCTCGCGCTCTCGCCCGTGGTGATCCCGGAGCGGCGGCGGCGGGCGATGGCGATGGAGTTTGGTCCCGCGGAGCAGCGCGCGGTGGATCACATGCTCGACGGCACCAAGGACGTGATGAGCCTGTTGGGCGAGGGGTACATCGGGCGGCTCACCTACATGCGCGTGCTGCTGCTGCTCGATGCCTTCGGCGCGCTGCGCTGGCAGCCCGTGCCCGAGCGCCACGGCGACGACCCCGTCGAGCGCCTGCGCCGCAGCCTCGCGCGCATGGAGCACGAGGACCATTTCACCGCGCTCAACCTCCACTGGACCGCGAACCACGACGAGGTCATCGAGGCGTGGGAGTCGTTCCAGCGGCAGTGCGCGCCCGACGGGCGATGGGCGGCCGTCGACCGGGGGATCACGGCGAAGATCCTCGCGCGGGGCGCGGCGGCGTGGGAGTCGTTGCGAGACGACAAGCGCCGCGTGGACTACCGCCACAAGCTCCATCCCACGGTCGATGAGACGATGCTCTCCTCGGTGGTCGCGGCGCAGGCCGAGCTCCTCGCGTTTCGCGGCGAGGTGAAGGTGGCCAACGCGATGCGCTCCCTCGCCGCCGAAATGGCCGCCTCGGCGCCGCCCACCGCGCCGTTGAAGAGCACCTGAGCGCGCGCGGAGTCGGTGTACAACACCCCCGTGCCTCGTCGCCTCGTCGCGCTCCTGCTCGCGCTCGCGCTGCCCGCTGCCTGTCGGCGCGCGAACCCCGGGGCGCGAGACGCGGGCGCGGTCCCGCCGCCGCCGCGACGACCGCCGTCGAGAGATGTCGAACCCACACCCACCATCCCCATCCCGGGCGGCCCCGACGTGCCCTGTCAGACCGACGCCGAGTGCCGCGGCGGGATGTGCTTCACGCCCGCGGTCGACGCGCAGTACTCCCGGGTCTTTCGCGACTGCGCGAACGGTCGCGCGTGGCGCGCGCGCCACCGGCTCTACACCTGCCTGCTCCCCGGGTGCACCCGCGACGAGGACTGCGCCCGCGGCATGCGCTGCGGCGAGCCCGCGATGGTGCCCTTCCCCCAGCGCACCTGCGTGCCCGCGGGGTGCAACAGCGCGTGGGACTGCCGTCGGCACGTGCGCGGGCAGTGCGTTCCCTTCGTCGAGTCGGCGCACTGCGAGCCCGGGGGGTGGGCCTGCAGCTACGAGGTCGACGAGTGCGCGCCGCGCGACGTGGACCGTCGGTGCCCGCAGCGCGCCGGGGTGATCACCCGCTGCGTGCCTGTGCGCGGGAGGTTCCGCTGTGTGGCCGAGGGGGCGCCGTTGCCCTGACTGCCCTGGACGCTGCGCCCACGGTGATTCAGCGTGCAACCGTCTCGGATCTTCGTGCGTAGGTTGCGCCCGCGTCGCGCGTCGGCGCAGAGGAGCGTTGGCCATGCTGAGCTTTCTGGGTCGCTCGCTGTACTTCGTGCTGGTGGGCTGGTGGCTCGCGCTGCTCTGGGGCGCGCTGGCGTACCTCGCGTGCGTGTCGGTGGTGCTGCTGCCGCTGGGCACGGTGATGTTCAACCGGCTCCCGCAGGTGCTCACGCTGAAGCCCGCGGAGCACGACCCCTGGACCGGTCAACCCGCCCAGGAGCTGTCGTTCCTGCTCCGCGCCGTGTGGTTCGTGCTGGTGGGCTGGTGGCTCGGGCTGCTCGCGTTCAAGGTGGGCTACCTCCTGTGTCTCACGGTGATCGGGATGCCCCTGGGCGTCTGGTTCCTGCACCGGGTGCCGCTCGCAATGACCCTCAAGCAGCGCGCCTGAACGCACCCGCGGGGGTTTATGCTCCCGCGGCGATGCGAAGCCGTCCCACCATCACCCTCTTTCTCTCTCCTCGCGCGGTGACGCCCGGCCAAACGCTGGTCGCGCGGGTGCGCCTCGACGTGCGCACCGAGACCCCGTGTGACGGGCTCATCGTCACGCTGCAGGGGCGCGAGCGGCGCTACCGGAACACCACCAGCACGGGCAAGACCACCGTGCAGCACTACCACCGCCGCGAGGTGATCTCGCAGGGGCTGCGGATCAGCCCGGGCACGCTGCGCCCCGGAGTGTTGGAGCGGGAGTTCCCCTTCGCGATCCCCGCCGACGCGCCGCCCACCTACCAGAGCTCGCTCGCGCGGGTGGAGTACTCCCTCGACGTGCGGGTGGACATCCCGTGGTGGCCCGACGCGCACGAGGCCTACGATGTCGTCGTGGCGCCGCCGCCGCGGGCGGGGCTGCGCGGGTCTCCGCGCGCGGTGACCAACGTGCAGGGCGACCGTCGGGGCGAGGGTCTGGCGATGGAACTCTCCCTCGCCGAGGACGTGACCCAACCGGGCGGCGCTCTGCGCGGAGCGCTGGCGATCACGGGGCTGCAGGGCACCTCCCTGCGGCGGGTGGAGGTCGCGTGCGTCGCGGTCGAGAGCCCGCGCGTGTACTCCAGCGCCGGGCCGCAGGAGGTGGATCGTCGGGAGTGGGTGATTCGCGAGGGCACGCCGGGCGAGGGGGAGGCGATGCGCTTCGACCTGGGCGTTCCCGCGGAGATGCCGAGCGCGTTCGTGAGCCCCTTCGTGGAGGTGACGCACCACCTCGAGGCGAAGGCCGTGGTCGCGTGGGGGCGCGACGTGTCGGTGCACATCCCGCTGCGGGTGGCGCCCGGCGCGGGTGACCTCCAGAGCGCGGCGGTGCCGGTGGTGGGCCGCGCGCGCAACCTCGCGGTGTGGCAACAGGCCGTGCAGCAGGTGTCGATCCCGGGGGCCTCGCTGGTGCGCTTCGACCCCGAGCAGGGGCAGGTGGTGTTCTCGGTGCACGGGCTCAAGGTGCTCGCGCGCGAAGAGACCCAGGGTGACAGCCCCTGCCTCGTCGCCGAGGTCAGCCTGCCCGCCCTGGGTCTCGACCTGCGCGTGGCCGAGCGCAAATGGACCGACCTCGGCGCGCGCATCCCCGAGGTCGACGGGTTCTTTCAGCAGCGCTTCACGGTCCGCGCGCGGGAGCCCGCGCAGGCGAGCGCGGTGCTCGACGAGGCGCTGCGCGTCGCCCTCGCGCGCTTCGACGAGGCCGCGATGGACGACGACCACGCGGTGCTCACCCGCGCCGGCGGTGTGTTCCAACTCGAAGGGCTGCAGCGATTTCTGCTCGATGTGCAGGTGGTCGCAGCGAACCTCGCGGCCGCGGTGGCGCGGGTGCCGCCGCCCGCAGCGCTGGCCGACCGGGCCGCGGCCTGGGCGTCCTTCGCGGGCGCGCGGGGCGCGACGCTGCGCGTGGGGGACCTCACGCTGCACGGGTGGTCGGTGAAGGGCGTGGTGCTGCGCACGGCGACGCGGTGGGAGAAGGGCGCGGCGCGCGGGGCGTTGGAGCTCACGCTGCCCGCGGGGGCCGACGCGAAGCGCTGGGACGACGCGCTGATCGACGGAATGGACGCGCGCACCGGGGTGCGGGAGGGCGTGGCGTGGGTCGAGTGTGAGCTCCCGGAGGATCCCTCGTCGCTGATGCCGCTCGCCGAGCGCATCGCCGAGATCGCGCTGTCGCTGCAACGGAGCGGCGGCGACGCGGGGCCCTACCGCCGCTGAGCAGCGCGTCAGGGGCCGACGGCGAGGCCGGGCGCCACGGGGGGGCTCGCCTCGCGTCCGGCGATGGTCCGGGCGTCGCCGTCCACCGAGGCGCCGCCGTAGGTCCCGACGCCGAAGCGGTTGTCGGCGCCGCGGTTGGCGCGCAGCGAGAGGGTGCTCGCGTTCACCAGCAGGCCGAAGGCGCTGGAGCGCAGGATGGTGTTCTCCTCCATCGAGACCCGCGCGGAGGAGGCGTTGAGGTGCACGCCGTCGCCGAGCTGCACGGTGACCGTGGATCCGCGCAGGGTTCCAGCCGCGGTGTCGACGATGCCGTTGCACTGCACGATGCCGACGAGCGAGCCCGGGGTGGCCACAATTCCCGCGAAGCGGTTCTCCACGAAGAGCGACTCGCCCACCGCGGGGACCTCGGCACGCGCGCCCACGAAGAGCCCGCCCGAGGCGTTGCGCGAGAGCACCGCGCCGCGCACAGAAAGGCGTGCGCGGAGGCCCTGCGCGAGGATGCCCGCGCGCCCGTTGCCCAGCAGCGCCGACCCGAACCCCCGCACCGCGGGGCTGATGAGCTCGGGGTCGAGGCTCACGTCGGCCTCGGCGCCCACGAAGATCCCGTCGCCCGCCTCGCCGCCGTCGATGGGGGTGAGCACGGTGTCGGCGAAGGTGCTGCGACGGACCTCGGTGCGTCGCGCGTCGGCCACGTAGAGCCCCGCGACGCCGTTGCCCTGACTCACCACCTGGTCGACGCAGTCGAGGGCCCCGCCACGATCAGACGCGTCGCAGCGCGGGCGTCCGCCGGTGGCGGTGGTGGCGCCGATGAGCACCATGCCGTGTCGGGCCATGCGGGTGACGAGGCCCTCGCGGAGCGCGACGTGGGCGCCTTCGGCGCGCAATCCCTGGCCGAGACCGTCGCGGAGCACGAAGCGGGTGAGCGAGAGGAACGCGCCGCCCGACGCGAGCACGGCGGTTCGGCGCGGGCGCACGACGGCGAGGCGCGTGGCGTCGAGGGTGCCGCCGTCGAGGGTGATCCCGACCTCGGCGTCGGCGACGAGCAGGTCTTGCAGCGAGAGGGTGGACTGCGTTGCGAGGAGCGCGAGGTCCTGCTCGGTGCGCGGCGCGGCGCTGGCGTACTGCAGGGTGACGCCGCGGAGGGTGAGGCGCGTGTTGGGCGCGACCTGCAGACCGATCTGTCCGCGCGGGATCTCGAGGGTGGTGCCGTTGGTGGCGCCGACGCCGACGAGGGTGAGGTCGCGGGTGAGCGTGAGGGTCGCGGTGAGGGGGTGGGTGCCGCGCGCGAGCGCGATGCTGGCGGCGGGCGGTGATGCGCGAAGGGCCTCGGCGATGGTGCGCAGCGGCGCGTCGAGGGTGCCCGTTCCGCCGCTCGCGGCGGCGGGATCGACGAAGAGCGTCGGGGCCGCGAGGGCGCGGGTGTCGGGCCACCGCGGCGGCGAGGGCACCGTGATGGGCCCCACGGGTGTGCATCGCACGGCGTCGACGTCGTCGCCCGTGCGAAGTGGGGCGCTGTCGGCGTCGGGGCAGGGGGTGAAGGCGCGGGGGGCGAGGTCGAGGCCGCGCAGCGTGAGGGAGGCGTCGGTGACGGGCGCGGTGTCGGTGGCGGGCGCGGCGTCGTTCGGCGCGACCGCGGGGCCGGAGCACGCGAGCACCGTAGAGACCCAACCGGCCAGCGCCGCCCGCCCGAATCGCCCGTCCATCACGGGGAGAGACTATTACACCTCGGGGACCTCCCTGGGTCGGATCACTGTCGGCCCTCCGTGTGGGAAGAAAGTCTTCGAGACAGGCAACCTCAACGGGGGTGGGACACGAGTCCCGCCCGCGCGTCGGTGGCCCGGGTGCCCGGTGGTCGGGTAGAGTTGGGCGGCATCGTCGCGCGGAGATCGACATGGAAGAGAACAGCCTGACGCTCGCGATTCTGCGGGAGATCCGCGACAACACCGCGCGCACGAACGAGCGCGTGGACCACCTCACCGAGCGCGTGGACCACCTCACCGAGCGCGTGGACGGGCAGAGCGAGCTGCTCCAGACGATGGCTGCGGTGCAGATCCGCCAGGAGCAGGCGTTGATCAAGCTCACGGAGATCGTCGAGCGCCATGACGAGTCGCTCAAGGGGATTCACGGCGAGCTCCGGCGCATTCACGACCGCATCGACAACGTGTTCGAGGGGCCCCTCTCCACCACGGTGCGCGACCACGAGTCGCGGCTGCGACGTCTGGAGGGCAGGGACTCCTAGGAAATTTTCATCGAACCACGCAACCCGAGCGCGTGACTTCCCGAGTACCACCCCGCGCGGCGGCGTCCGGCTCGACGTTCGGGTACGATCCAACACGCCACGCGCGGAGACGACGATGGAAGAGAACAGCCTGACCCTCGCGATTCTGCGAGAGATCCGTGACAACACCGCCCGCACCAACGAGCGCGTGGACCACCTCACCGAGCGCGTGGACCACCTCACCGAGCGCGTGGACCACCTCACCGAGCGCGTGGACCACCTCACCGAGCGCGTAGACCACCTCACCGAGCGCGTGGACGGGCAGGGGGAGCTGCTCCAGACGATGGCCGCGGTGCAGGTCCGGCAGGAGGCGCTGCTCCAGAAGCTGGTGGATGCCTCGCTGCGGCACGAGGAGACGCTGCAGCGGCACGAGATCGCACTGCACGGGATCCATCGCGAACTGGGGCGCATCCACGACCGCATCGACAACGTGTTCGAGGGTCCGCTCTCCAGCACGGTGCGCGACCATGAGACACGTCTGCGTCGCCTCGAAGGCCGGGACTCGTAGACGAATCCGGGATTCGCGCCCGGGATCGACACACCCACGAGACGCGCCACCAGCGGCCGTGATCCCCCTGGAAGCGCTTGTGCCGCAGGGCTTCGTGCGCCTCGACGGCCCCCTCACCCCGCTGCCGCGCGCCCTCACCCCCGCGGAGCGGGGGCAAGGGCTTCATGTTGGCAACGGGCACTGCGGGAGTTCGAGGGCTCCCCGACGACGTCTCGCAGACAGCACCTCCGCGCGACGCCTGCGACCCTGCGAGACCGCCGTCGCGAAGAGAGCCCTTGCCCCCGCTCCGCGCTTGGCTTTACCCAAAACCTTCGGACGCGGGGTTCGTGCCGCCGGCTCCGCCCGCACGGTCGGCCCTTCGGGCCTGTGCGGGCTGAACCCGGTGTCTGGAGGTGACCGCCCCTTCGGGGCTAAGGAGCCTACGCAGAATAAACGTGCCGTTTGCGCCGCCGATCCGCGTCGCACT
>JBILLI010000419.1:0-6653 GCA_044376155.1 Polyangiales bacterium | reverse complement strand
CTCGCGCGGCTCCCCCGCCCCATCGACCCCGCCGGCCTCGCCACCTACGACCCGCGAACGCTCGCGTATTGGGATCGTTCGCGTGCCAACGAGTCCACCACCGTGCTGCTCGAGAGCGACACCGGGCGTCGCGTGCCCCACATCGCCGAGGTCGATCCCCGCGCCGAGGCGAGCCGCGCGGCGCTGGTGATCCGCCCCCTGGAGCGCCTGCGCAACCGCACCCGCTACGTCGTCGCGCTGCGCGACCTGCGCGGACTCGATGGCGCCACCATCGCCCCCACGCCGGGCTTTCTCGCCCTCCGCGACGGCACCGCCTCGGGCCCGATGGCCTCTCGCTTCGACGCCGAGGTCTTCCCGGTGCTCACCCGCGCGCAGGTGCCCCGCGCGTCGCTGCAGCTCGCGTGGGACTTCACCACGGGCTCACAGGAGCTCGTCACCGCCGACCTCCGCGCGGTGCGCGACGACGTGCTCCCGCGGCTGCGCGCGATGCCGCCCACGGTGCGCGTCGAGCGCGCGAGGGAGAACCCGGGCGCGCACGTCGCGTGGCGACTCGATGTGCAGCTCCGCGTGCCGATGTACACCGCGGATGACGTCCCGGGCACGCGCCTCGCCCGCGACGCGCAGGGGAGACCCGTCTTTCAGCGCTGGATCGAGGTCCCCGCGGTGGTGGTGGTGCCTCCGTCGGTGCTGCGCATGGGCGCCGCGCCCGCGCGCTTTCTGCAGTTCGGCCACGGGTTCTTCGGCACCCGCGACGAGGCCGCCGGGGGCTTCGCCGCGGAGTTCGCCGACACCCACGGCTTCGTCGTCGCGGCCGTCGACTGGGCGGGGATGTCCACCGAGGACGTGGGCTTCGTGCTCGCGTCGATCTCCAACGACCCATCGGCCTCCATGGACTTCACCAACCGCATCCCGCAGGCGATGGTGAACCAGCTCGCGCTCGCCGCGGCGCGCACGTCCATCGCCGCGCTGCCGCAGCTCCAGCGCGTCGGCGCGTCGGTGCTCGACGCGCGGGAGCCCTACTTCGTGGGGATCTCCCAGGGGCACATCCTCGGCGGCACCTACCTCGCGCTCTCGCCCGACGTGCGCCGCGCGGCGCTGGAGGTGGGCGGGGCGAACTTCTCGTTCATGATGTTCCGCGCGAACCCCTTCGCGGCCTTTCTCGCGGTGATCTCCATGAGCGTGCCCGACCGCACCGAGCAGCAGCTCTTCGCGGCGATGTCACAGACCACCTTCGACCGCATCGACCCGATCACCTGGGCGCCGCACGTGCTCCGCGATGCCCTCCCGGGCGCCCCCACCGACCGCGTGGTGCTGCTGCAGATGGGACTCGGCGACACGCAAGTGCCCAACCTCGCCACCGAGCTCCACGCCCGCGCCCTCGGGATCGAGACCACGTCGCCGAGCCCGCGCACCGTCCCAGGGCTCAACGCCGTCGCCGCCCCCACCGACCGCTCGGCCCTCACCGTCTTCGACCTCGGGATCACGGATCTCCCTGGCGCGCAGGCGATCCCCGCGGGCACCAGCAACGGCGTGCACGACCGCCTGCGGATGCTCCCCGCGTCCATGCGACAGCTCGACGCGCTGCTGCGCCCCGACGGGCGGATCATTCACCCCTGCGACGGACCCTGCGACCCGGAGTGAGCTCGTTCGCCCCGCGGAGCCGTCACATGAAGTTGCGGGTGTGCAGGGAGGAGAGCGCGGCGGCCTGCGTGTCGTCGTAGCCCAGGCGGCGGAGGTACCCTTGTCGCGTGGCGTCCATGTCGCGCGCGAGGACGGCCACCCGGGCAGCGCCTTCGCGCAGCGCGGCGGGGCGCAGGGAGCCCGCGGCGAGGAGCACCAGCGCGTCGAAGACGTCGGCGTTGAGCCCGGCGGTGTGCTGCAGGCTCGCGTGGCGGCGCTGCACCGCGCTGGCAAGCCGGTCGCGCAGGCCGGGGTCGCGGTGCGCGTGGGCGGCGAGGTGCGCGAGCCCGAAGGCGACGTGGCGGGCCTCGTCCTGCGCGGCGCGCAGGGCCACCGCGCGGGTGACCTCGTCAGGGCCGTGGTCGCGCAGGAACCACAGCAGGGAGAGAAAGCTGCCCTCACCCAGGACCGAGAGGAGGAACGAGGCCTCGGCGAAATCGCCCTCGTCGAAGAGGGTCTGGAGCGACGCCTGCCCGCCCGCGCGGGAGGTGCCCGGAAGTTCACGCCGCAGGTGCATCCGGCGGGTGAACACCTCAATGTGCCGCGCCTCGTCGGCGCACTGCACCGCGAGGAGCTGCATCACCTCGCGAAAGTGGGGATGCATCCGCGCGAGGAAGCGCGCGGGCACCAGCAGCGCCGCGGACTCGTTCTCCACGAGGTAGGTCATCACCTGCACCACCGCGTCTTCGACCGCGTCGTCGTGATGCAACCCCGCCGACCAGGGGATCTCCGTCGCCGGATCCCATTGCGCTGCAGCGGCCTGTGCGTACATCCGAGGAACGTCCGGGGACCACAGCGCGTCGCGGTCACACAGCCCGAAGTCGAAGGGTGCCACCCCCGCCTCGACCTTCGCGCCGCGGGCGGCGAGGCCCCAGCGCGGGTCGGCGTGGGGGGCGAGGGCGCCCTCCCGGGTGGGGTCGGGGTGGCCCGCGCGAAGGGCACCCACCCAGCGCGCGCGGGTGCCGTCGCCGACTTCCACGGAGAGGGATCCGTCGTGGTTCACCACCAGGGCGTCGCCGCGGGCGCGGCACCACGCGCGCAGGTGCGGGGTGAGCGTGGGGTGGCTCCCGCGCACGGCGACCCTGTCACCCGGCGCGCGCGCGTCGAGGACGCGGGTGAGCAGCACGGTGGCGCCCTCGTCGAGTCCGAGGTCGTCGAGGTCGACACCGTCGTCGGCGCGGGCGCTCACGGGTTCACGGCGTGCGCGGGGTGAACGCGAGGGTCTCGGGGTCGAGGGTCACGGCCTCGGCGAGGGCGCGGTAGCCCGTGGTGCGGCCGGGGAGCCAGGCGCGCAGGCCCTCGAGGTCCATGAGCGGGCGCACGGTGGGGTCGTCGTAGCGCTGCGCGAGGAGCAGGGCGATGAAGCGCCCCACGAGCCCCGCGGGGGCGTCGTCGAGCACGGTGAAATTGCAGTGGTCGAAGGGCGCGGTGGTGTCGATGACCCGCGTGGCGTTCGGGGGGAGCGTGCCGTCGCGGGAGAAGCCCAGGTGGTTCGCGTCGAGCATCCACGCCGCGTCGACCTCGCCGCGCAGCAGCGCCCGGGCCGCGTCGCGCTCGCCGCCGATGTGGTCGCCGTGTTTGCCCACGAGCACGTCGAAGAGGCGCTCGCGCACGGGCACCCGCAGGTGCGCGCGGGGGATGAGCGTGGCCTGCGGCGAGTCCGTCGCGCCGAAGCCCACGGTGCGTCCGTCGAGGTCCGCGGCGCGGGTCACGTCGCTCTCGGCGCGGACCACCAGCACCGAGGTGAGGTCCCGGTCGGTGTCGCGCATGGCCACGGCGTGCGCGCGACGGCCCTGCGCCGCGGCCGCGCGCTCGGCCTGGAGCCACGCGAGGGGGGAGTTCCACGCGACGTGGTGCTCGCCGCGCAGGAGGCCCTGCACCTGTCGCTCGTAGGAGGTGTAGAGCACGTAGTCGAAGGGCAGGTCGCGCTCGGCGAACCAGCGCTGAAAGCCGTCCCAGATGGTGACCACCTTGGGGTCGTAGGCGACGGCGCCGAGGGTGAGGGGGGTGCTCATGGCGTTCATCCGAAGAGGGGGAGGCCCGCGAGGGCGCGGCCGAGAAAGTCGTAGAGCTGATCGGTGGTGGGGGCCATGACCCCGGCCGCGCGGGCGTCGCGGAGCGCGCGCTCGACGCCGAGCTCCTTGCGAAACGCCGCGCCGCCGCAGACGCGCATCGCGAGGTCGGTGACCACCGTGGCCGCCTCGCCCGCCGCGGCCTTCACCTCGAGCACGCGCAGCGAGGCGTCGGGGCGGCCGCCCTCGATGGCGCGCACGGCGTCGTCGAGCAGCGCGCGGGCCTGGTCCGTCGCGAGCTTCATGCGGGCGACGTAGGCGCGGATCGTGGGGAGGTCGGCGAGGCTCGTCCCGAGGTGCTCGTGCCGGGTCGCGGTGATGTGCGCGAGGGTGCCCGCGAGGGCGCGCTCCATGATCCCGACGGAGCACGCGGCGTTCATGCACGCGAACCACGGGAGCACCACGCCGAGCATGACGTCGCCGCCCTTGCCGTCTTCGCCCAGGAGCTTCGCCGCGGGGATGTACGCCCCCTCGGCGATCACCGGGGCGGAGTCGTTGCCGCGCATCCCGAGGCCGTCGAAGCCCGCGCTCGCGCGCACGTTGGCGGTCTCGCGGGGCACGAGCCAGAGGGAGCTCCCCTCGCCCGCGGTGCCCACGCTCGACCACACGAAGGCCGTGGCGTGGTGGGCCGAGGTGATCCAGCTCTTCTTCGCGTCGAGGCGCACGCGGTCGCCGTCGCGGGTCGCGGTGGAGAGGGGGGCCCAGAAGTGCGAGCGCGAGCCCTGCTCCGAGAACGCGAGGGTGGAGAGGTGACGTCCCGCGGCGATGTCCTCGCGGGTGCGCGCGTCGCCGAGCTTCTCGATGACCACGGCGCCCGCGTAGTGCATGCACAGCACCATCGCGGTGGACGCGCACGCGCGGGCGGTGCGCTCGACGGCGTCGACCGCGGCGGTGAGGCCGAGGCCCGCGCCGCCGTGACGCGCGTCGCTCACGAGGCCGAGGGCGCCGACCTCGCGCAGGGCGTTGATCGAGGCCGTGGGGAAGGCCGCGTCGCGGTCGACGTCGGTCGCATGGGTGGCGATGACCGCGAGGGCCTCGCCGAGACGGGACGGATCAAACATGTCGAACACCTCGCCTGCGCCGCGTGGTCCGCGCGCAGGGGGTGAACAGGGTTCAGCCCGGCGTCGCGGGCCTCGCCGCGCGAATGGGGTCGTGTCCCGGGCACGCCGGGCGACCGTGAATTCAGAGCCGCTGGAACCGCATGGGGCGGGACTCTAGAGCCCGCGGGCGGGAGGTGTCTACGGCCGCGTCGCGCGCTCCCTCACCCGCACACCCGCAGCGCCACCTGCCCCGTGACCAGCGACGCGCCGAGCACCTCCGCGCGCCACCCGTGCGCGCGAACGCACTCCTCCCACGCGCGGTGCTCGTCGTCGCGCCACCCCTCGTTGCCGAGGTACTCGTCGAAGAGCAGCACACACCCCGCGCGCACCCGCGGCGCCACCGCGGCCAGCGCGTCGCGCGCGCTCTCGTAGAGGTCCCCGTCGAGGTGCACGAACGCGGGGTCGAGGTGAACGCGCGCCACCACCGCGGGCGCGACCTCGGCGAACCACCCGCGGTGCAGCACCACGTTGGCGGGGAGCTCGGGTGTGTGGCCCTCCATGCTGAACGCTCCTGCGGGCATGCCCTGCCACGCGCGCGGGAGCCCCTCGAAGCTGTCGAAGCCGTGCACCGTGACCCTTGACGCCGCGATCACCCGCGCGCTGATCCCGTAGCGCACGCCGAATTCCAACGCAGGGCCGTCCTGCGGCGAACCCCGGAGCGCGTGCGACAGCCCCGCGCGGCGCGCGCCGTAGGTGGGCGTGCGAGGGCGCTCGCAGAGCCAGCGCACCGCGGCCGCCGTGCCCGCGGGCACGTCGCGGGTGGCGAGGATCCCCAACGCCTCCTCCACCCTCCCCAGGTGCGCGAGGTGCGCCGCGAGCAACGTCGCCGCCACCGGTCCCGGATCGAGCGCCGCCGCGCGGGTCACGGCGTCGCGGGCCTCGGTGCGTCGCCTCTCGTCGTGGGCGGCGCGGTAGCGGTGGATCCACGCGTCGGGGTCGTCGGGCGCGAGCGCCGTGGCGCGGCGCGCGAGGTCCAGGGCGTCGCCCGATCCTCCCTCCGCGCAGGCGCGGCTCCACCCGAGCAGCACCCCCACGTGCGCAGGCTCTTGCGCGTGGGCCCGCGCGAAGAGCCCGCGCGCGTCGTTGAAGTGCCCGAGGGTCGAGAGCGACATCCCCACGTCGCGCAGCGCGCGCACGTCGGCATCGGGGTGTGCCCCGGCGAGGGTGAGCTGCGTCCGCGCGTCGACGCAGTGTCCTCGCGCGGTGAGCACGGCCCCGAGGTTCACCCGCGCGTCAAGGTCGTCGGGGTCTTCGTCGAGCGCGCGGCGGTAGTGCGCCGTGGCCGCCGCGAGGTCGCCCTTGCGGTGCGCGCGGAGCCCCTCGCGCAGCGCGTCGGAGGGCGCGCGGTCGGTGTAGCGGGCGGGACGTCGTCGCATCCCCGCGGCGCGGGGGCTGCGCGCGCTCATCGCGGGAGCATCGGGCGGCCGAAGAAGTCCTCGGCGTCTTCGTACCGCACGCCGCAGCGCTTCGCGAAGGTCTCGTCGGTGGTCATGTCGCCCACCATGATCGTCTGCGCGGGGTCGAGCTTGTAGCGCTCGAGGTAGTCCACGCCGAAGCCGGGCATGGGCTTGCGGCACCAGCAGGTGATGGGCGCGGGGCTGTGCGGGCAGAACGCCACCTCGATGTCGATCCCGAGGAGCTGCACGGTGCGGTCGAAGCACGCGCGGGCGTCGGCCTCGGAGAGCTTGCCCCGGGCGACGTCTCCCTGGTTCGACACGCCCAGCAGGCGGTAGCCCGCGTCGCGCCACGCGCGCAGCACCTCGACGCGCCCGGGGAGGACCTCGAGGTCGTCGGGCGTGCG
>JBILLI010000491.1:0-5894 GCA_044376155.1 Polyangiales bacterium | reverse complement strand
GGTGCGGGCGTCGACCGCGCGAGTGTCTCTCGCCTGCTCGGGGGAGAGGTACAGCGGCGTGCCGAAGACCGAGCCCGTGAGGGTCAGCGGGTCGTTGAGCGAGAGCACCTTCGCGCCGCCGAAGTCCAGCAGCACCGGGCAGAGCTCCCCGTGCTCTTCGTGCAGGATCACGTTCTCGGGCTTGAGGTCCCGGTGCAGCACGCCGCGCTCGTGGGCGGCCGCGAGGCCGTCGAGCAGGGGCAGGACCACCGCGGCGACCTCGTCCACGCTCCACGCCCCGGTGCGCTCCGTGAGGCGCTCGGCGAGGGTGGGGCCGCGGTAGAGCTTCGTCGCGATCCATGCTCCCTCGGCGGGAGCGGCCCCGGCGGCGTACACCCGAATCACCGCGGGGTGCGGAACCGCTTGCGCCGCAAGGACTTCGCGCAGAAACCGCCGCCGCGTGGGCTCGTCGGCGTCGACCCCGGCGGTGAGCACCTTGAGGGCCACCTCGCGGGCTTCGAGCTCGTCCCAGGCGCGCCACACCGTCGCCGTGGCGCCGCGCCCGAGGCGCTCGCGCAGAACGAAGCGCCCCGCGACCCGGTGGCCGGGCGCGCGGTGCTGGTGGAGCTGAAGAGCGGCGGTCATTGGAATCCCGCGTAGAGAACGGCCGCGGGGCGGGGAGCTACAGCGATGGCGCGGGGAACTCTGATACCCTCCGTGCACCCTTCGCGATGATCGACCCGGCGCTGATCCCCTTCATCCAGCGGCTCGACCGTGACCCCGAGGACGACGAGGCCCTCGACGCGATCCGCGACGGCCTCGCGCTGCGCGGTGACGTCAGCACCTTCGCCCTGCTCTCGGAGAAGGTCGCCGCCCGGCGCGGTGACCCCCGACGCGGCGCCGAGGCCCTGCACCGCGCGGCCGACGCGTGGGTCCAGGCCGCGCGCGACGACCGCGCGATCCCGCTGTGGCGGCAGGTGCTCGAGGCCGACCCGCAGCACCTCGGCGCGAGCCTCGGCCTCGCGGGCGCGTGGCGCCGCGCGGGCAAGCTTGACCAGGCCGAGACGACCTACCAACGGCTGCTGGAGTCCGTGCGCGGCGGGCGGCGCGTGCCCATCCTGCAAGACCTCGCGGCGCTGCAGGCCGAGCGCGGGGACCTCGACGGCGAGATCGTCGCCCTGCGCGAGGTGGTGGAGCTCCTTGGCGCGGGCGCGGGCGCCACCGAAGCCCGGCGCAACCTCGCGCGGCTCCTCGTCCAGCGCAGCCGCGCGCGGGCGAAGGGCCGAGAGGATCAAGACGGGGTCTACGACGACGACGCCCGCGAGGCCGCGCGCACCCTCGCGGCCATCGCGCGGGAGGGCGCCACGGGGCGCGCGCTGGACTTCGCGCAGGCCGCGCTCGCCCTGTGGCCGGGGGAGGAGCGGGCGTTCCAGATGGTCCTCGCGGGCACGCTGAAGCACGCCGAGAGCGTGACCCTGCGCATCCGCTTCCTCGCGGCGAACCCCGAGAGCGCCATCGCCGCGAAGGTGCGCGGCGAGCTCGCCGACGCCTACGTCTCCACGGGCCGCGTCGACGACGCCGTGGCCGTGCTCGCGGCCTCGGCCACCGAGGACCCCGAGTGCGCCCGGCAGCTCATTCGCCTCTACGAGCGCACGGGCCGTCACGCCGACCTCGCCCGCCTCCTCGCCACGATGCCCACGCCCGAGGACCGCCGCGAGCGCCTGGTGCTCCACCGCCGCCGCGCCTCCGTGGCCCGCACGCTCGGCGACCGCGCGGGGGTCGTCGCGAACCTCCGCCGCGTGCTCGACGACGCCCCCGCCGACCCCGAGGCGCTGCCCGAGGTCGAGCGCGACCTGCGGGTGCGCGGCGCGCTCGAAGAGCTCCGCGACCGGCTCCGCGCGGCGGCCCAGGAGAGCGCCGCCGAGGTCACCGCCCGGGTGCGCTGGTGGCGCGAGGTCGCGCAGCTCTCCGAGCGCCGCTTCGACGCGCCCGAAGAAGCCCTGGTGGCGTGGCGCGCGGTGCTCGCCGACGCCGAGGAGCCCGACGACCTCGACGCCGCCCGCGAGGGCGTGGCCCGCGCGCTGGAGCGGCTCGGGCGCTGGGCCGAGCTCGCCGATGCCCGCGCGGTCGAGGCCCGCGCGGCGAAGGGCGACGAGCCCGCGCGCGAGGCGTGGCTGCGATGGTGGGAGATCGCCCGCGCGCACCTCCCGCCGACCGACGCGCTCCGCGGGCTCGACGAGGCCCTGCGCGCCGCCCCGTGTGACGCCCTGCGCGCCGCGCTGGTCGAGACCCGCCGGGCCGTGGGTGACACCGCCGGGACCACCGCGGCCCTGCACGCGCGCGCCGAAGCGGCCGTGGGCGAAGACGCCGCGGGCGCGTGGTGCGAGCTCGCCGCGCAGCTCGAGCGCGAAGACGACCGCGACGGCGCGCTCGACGCGTGGCGCAAGGCCCACGCCCTGGACCCCGCGCGCGAGGAGGCGTGGCGCGCCGAGGCGAGGATCCTCGAGGCCCGCGGCGACCGCGAGACGCTCCTCGACGTGCTGGTCGCGCAGGCGAACCACCCCTCGGCCGCGGGTCGCTCCGCGGGCGCGCTCTACGGCCGTGCGATGGAGATCGCGTTCTCCCTCGGCCGCGACGAGGACGCGCGGACGCTCGCCGAGCGCGCGCTGCGCTTCGACCCCGACGACGCCGCGGCCCGCGCGACGCTCACCGCGCTCCGCGCCGAAGACACCGCGCCGGTGCCCGTGCCCGTGCCCGACGCCGACGACGCCGTCGACGACGTCGCCGAAGCCCCTGCGGCGCAAGAAGATCCGTCCGATGCCCCGGAGGATGACGACGCGCCGGCCACGCTGGAGCCTCCCCCCGCGGTCGAGCGCCCGTCGGCGGACGACGACGCGCCCGATGAGCCCACCCCGCGCCCGGCGACGGTCCCGACGGCGGAGGCGGTGGTCGAAGACGAGCCCACGCCCCGGCCCGCGATGGCCGCGGCGGCGGTGGTCGAAGACGCGCCCGACGAAGACCCCTCCGAGACCACCGCGGCGCACACCGTCGACGAGCCCACGGGCTCCCACGATACGCTCGATCGCAGCGACGAGGCGACCGCCGCGCATCCCGTGGCCAGCGACGACGCGGCCGACGAAGACAGCGGCCCCACCGGGATCATGTCTCGGGCCGCGCTGCAGCAGGCCATCGAAGACGCCGAGCGGGCAGAGCGCGAGGCCGTGAGCAAGGCAGAGCGCGAGGCCGTGAGCAAGGCAGAGCGCGAGGCCGTGAGCAAGGCAGAGCGCGAGGCCGCGAGCAAGGCAGAGCGTCCGCCGCTCCCGTCGCTCCCGCCGATGCCGCGCGCGACGATGCAACCGCCCCCGCCGCCCCCGCGTGCGCGCCCCTCGGTGCCGCCCCCGCCGCCCCCGCGCCCGCTCGCGTCTCCGCAGCCGCCGCCGGTGGCGCGGCCGGTGTCCGAGCCTCCTCGCGCGGCGTCGCGCAGCCCGGGCCCTGCCGAGATCGCCGCCGCCACGCTGCCTCGCGCCGAGGCCGAGCCGTCGATCATCATCGACGACGGCCTGATCGACGCGCCCGCCCACAGCGTCCCGCCTCCGCGGATCCCTGCCCCGGCGCCGCTGCCCATCGCGCCGCCCGTGCAGGTCGCACCGCCCGCGCCGCAGCCCCTGGTGATCCCCCCGCCTGCGCCGTTGCAGCCGCTGGCCATGAGCCCGCCGCCCGGCCCCGCGCTGCAGCCGCTGGCGATGAACCCCCTGCCCGCGCCGGGACCCTCGCTCCAACCGCTGGCGATGAACCCCCTGCCCGCGCCGGGACCCTCGCTCCAACCGCTCGCGATGAGCGCGCCGCCGCTGGAGCCGCTGGCGATGAGCGCGCCCGCGGCGGTCCTCCCGTCGCTGGAGATGCGCCCCCTCGGCGCGCCCACGCCGCTCTCGATGCGCTTCGAAGACGCGCCGCCCGAGGGCGACCCCTTCGACGATCCGTTCGCGGCGCGCACCGACGACCCCTTCGCGGCAGATCCTGCGCCCGCGCCCGTAGCCCCTCCGGCCCCCGCGCCCATGGCCCCCGCGGCCCCGGCGCGCTTCGAGCGGCCGATGCTCGCGATGCTCGAGCGAGCCCTCGGATACCGCACGTAGCCGCGCGAAACCGTGCGGTCGACGGCCCTCGCACACATGCCCTCCCCGTGTGGGGGCAATAGTTCGTTTGTCGAGAAGATGACGAAGAGACGGCCGCGTGCGACCTGAAATGAGGTGCGCCGTACCATCTGGGTGAACCCCGTGAGGTCGGCGTGCATCAAGCAGTGTGTCGCCCTCGCCGTTAGCCCGACGAGGTCGATGCCCGGCATCACCCGGAGGTCACTCGTCCATGCGCCGTTCAACCTGGTCCCTCGCGCTCCCTGTGGTGGCGATGCTGCTCCCGCAGGCGGCCCACGCGCAGCGAAGCCGCCGCGCGGCGTCGCCCGTCGTGCGGGTGCTGCAGAGCGCGCCGGATGCGAGGTCCCGGGCCCAGGCGGCGTTGACCCTGGGGGAGCTCGGCGCGTCCGAGGCGATGCCCGCGCTCCAGGCCGCCCTCGCCGACACCGAGGCCCCCGTGCGCGCGTCGGCCGCGGCGGCGCTGGCCATGCTCGGGAGCGCCGTGGCCCTGCCCGCGCTGCAGTCGCACCTCGATGACCCTGACGCCGACGTGCGCGCGGCCGTGAGCGACGCCGTGCGCGCGCTCCAGGCCCCCCCCCAGGACTGGAACCAGGCCCGCTTCGTGGTCGGCGCCGGCGCGCTCTCGGACAACACCCGCAACGACCCCGCGCGGGTGCGCACGATGCACCGCGGGATCCACGAGTCGCTGCGCGGTCGCCCCACGCTGGTGGTGCGCGACGGCGCCCTCCCCCCGGTGGCCACGGCGCGGATGCGGCGCGGCGCGCTGCGGGCCTACTCCCTCGACGGCGGGCTCAACCGCCTCGTGCGGCTGCAGCAGGGCGACGGCCCCGCGGTGCGCGCCGAGGTGACCTTCGTGATCGTCGCCCAGCCCGCCCGCGCGATCGTGGGGATGGTCCAGGGCGCGGCGACCGCGCGGATGAACCCCGGGGCCTCGGAGCAGTCGATGCAAGACGCCGAGCGCACCGCCATCGAGAGCGCCGTGCGCGGCGCGCTGCGGGACATCGAGCAGGCCCTGCCCCGCGCCCTTCGCTGACCCGCGCTCGCCCGTGCGAGACTCGGGGGCATGACCGACATTGAATACCGCTCGCTGCGGGTGGAGCGCCGGGGACACGTCGCCGAGGTGGTCCTCACGGGGCCTGGCAAGGGCAACGCCATGGGCCCGGACTTCTGGCGCGAAATGCCCGCGCTCTTCACCGCCCTCGACGAGGACGAGTCCGTGCGCTGCGTGCTCATCCGCGGCGAGGGCAAGCACTTCTCCTTCGGGCTCGACCTCATGGCCATCATGGGCGACCTCGGCCCCCACGTGATGGGCGAGAACCTCGCGGGGGAGCGCGCGAAGCTCCTCGACCTCATCACCCGCATGCAGCAGGCGTGTGACCGCGTGGCCCGCTGCCGCAAGCCCGTGATCGCCGCGGTGGCGGGGTGGTGCATCGGCGGCGGCCTCGACCTCGCCGCGGCGTGTGACGTGCGGGTCTGCAGCGAAGACGCCCGCTTCTCCCTGCGCGAGGTGAAGCTCGCCATCGTCGCCGACATCGGCTCACTGCAGCGCCTCCCGCGCATCATCGGGCAGGGACACACCCGGCAGATGGCCTACACCGGCGGCACCGTCGACGCCGCCCAGGCCCTGCGCATGGGTCTCGTCACCGAGTGCCTCCCCGACCCCGACGCGCTGCTCACCCGCGCGCGGGCCCTCGCCGACGAGATCGCCGCGAACCCGCCCCTCGTGGTGCAGGGCATCAAGCAGGTGATGGACTTCTGCGAGGA